>JANXSB010000308.1 GCA_025352865.1 Chthoniobacter sp.
CTGGGTCTCGGTGTTCTTCGAGAGCACTTCGTTGAGACGTACATTCGCCGTCGCTGGCGGCGGCACGTAGGCGGTATTCACCGTCCACGTTTTCGACACAGTCGCCGCCGCGGGCGTGCCGGAGGTGAGCGGGTAAAGGAACGTATCATCCTGATAGTAGCCCGGGTTGGAGGCGTCGTTTTTTCCAATGACCGTGACGGTGTGCGTACCGTTGGCGAGGCCGGTCAGGCTGATCGTCGGGAACGAGGTGAACGGCGAGTTATTCGTGACCGGGATTTCCGCGCTGTAGGCGCCGTTATCGAGCTTCCATTTGTAAGCCGTCCAGCCCCAGCCCTGCGGCAGATAGCTGGCCCAATCGAACGTCCCGCCAGGACCAACGGTGAGCGTCGCACTCGTCGAGTTCGTCGTGCCGACAGGCTCGCCCGAAATGACGATGCCGTGCGGCTGCAACGCGCCGATATTGCGTCCGCCAAAGCCCGTGCCGATGGCCGGCGAATCCGGCAGGAGTTGCGCCGCTGCGCGCGCCTGCGCGGCGGTGACGCTGGCGACGGACGTACCCGTGAGGACGCCGATATTCAGCCGCGGATCGACGACGCGATTGCCGCCGTTGCTCGTGCCGATCCACGGCACGGACAGGATGTTGTTGTCACCGATAACGGTGTAATTGGCCGCGAAGTATTTCACCTGCAGATTCGCGCAGTCGTAGATGATGTTGTCCCGCGCGTAGAGGCCCGAGCCCACGGTGGCGGGCGCCGGAGTGGTGCCATCGTCCGCCCAGATGAATGCGCCAATGTCGCTAAGCGGGCTGCCGCTGATTTCTTTCGCAACGTGCATCACCGTGTTGTTAAACATCGCAACGCGCCCGCCGCCGGAAGACTGGCTCTTGCTGAGGAAGACGTGATCCACGTCGTAGAAGACGTTGTTCACGATCGTCCAATCGGAATACTGGCTGGCGAAATCCACGCCGCCGGAAATCGCACTTCCGGTATCGGCCCCGGCGAAATCGGTGCGGGTGGGATCGCGGTGGACGTGCAGAAAGACGTTGCCTTCGATCCACGCATCCGTGCTGTCGAGATCGAGGCAGTCGTCGCTCGCACCGTCGAAGATGCAGTTGATGACCTGAAAGATCGGACCCACGCCAACGCCCAGCCGCTGACCTCCGGTGAAGTCCCAAGTGTCGTTAAAGCCGTAGCTGTGGCCGAAATAACAATCGCGCGCGATGGCGTGGCCACCTGCCATGACGCCTCCGAGGCTGTGCAGCAATTCGGGCTGGAGTCGATCCGCGACAAAGCCCGGATCGGGATAGGTCGGGAACACACAGTTTTGAAAAATGAACGACGCCGTGTCGGTCGAAATGTATTGCACCGCGGGTACTCCAGACGCCGGCCAAGTCAGGTGATCGAAAAAGACGATCGCGTTATTGACGTGAATCTGCGCGGTGTGGCCACCGATCGTCGTCCCGCCGCCATCCGAAAAATTAACGTAGAAAAGCTGGCTCTCGACGGTCGTGTTAATGAAATCGATGCTGCCCCAGTTGCCCGCCGCCGTCGGCTCTTTGGCGAAAACCACGCGCTGCGTGTCGGTGCCGTTCGCGACGATCTTGCCCGTGCCATTGACCGTGATCGTCACGCCCGACGCGATATAAACCGTCGTACCCGCGCCGATGGTGAGCGTGATACCGGCAGGAACGATGAGGTTCGCGGTGACGCGATACGGCCCCGCAGCCGCGGTCCAGTTCGTGTTCACCGCGAGCGTGCCGCTGGCGGTGACAACACTCGCGTCGTCATACCAAACGTCGTAAGTCAGACGCTCCGTTTCGACGCTGTTTCCATCGAATGCCTGGATGAGCACTTTGTTGATGCCCGGCACGAGCGCCACGCTGCTCGCCGTCCACGTCGCCTGCCACGCACTCCATGTCGCGGCCACACCATTCACTTTCACCGACCGCGTGGTGATCGAGTTCGCCACGCCGCCAAGCGTGGTCGTCGCCGTGGTCGTGTGCGGATAGCCGCTCGCCACCGCGGGAAAGGTCGTCACCGCGATGTTCAGCGGGATGAGTGTGGCGAGGTAGGCGTTGCGCGACGCCTGGAAGGTCTTGATGCTGTCGATCTGCGCCTGCGCGACCACGCCGCCGAGCACATAATCGGCGAGCGCGTTGAAATTCGCCGTCGCGAAAGTCGTCGTCAGCAGCTCATGGAGATGCTGGTAGTAGAGCGGCACGAACGCCGGGAATTTCATGACCGAATTCAGCACCGTCGGTCCGTTGGCCGCGGCGTCGTCCTTGTTCACCATGCGGTAAAGTCCGTGCGCATTGTAGGCCGGCACCGTGTCGCCCTGGCCGCAGATCGTATCGAGATCGTAAGGCACGAATTTCGCGCGCGTGTCGGTCTTGCCGAAATACAAATAGAAGTCGTCGCCGTAGCCGTTCGAGATGTTTGTCTCCGTGTTGTCCACGATGGTTTGCACGGCGAAGAACCGCATCCATTCATCCACATCCACCACCGCCTGCACAGCGGTCTGGTAATCGGCGGTGTAGCTCGTATTGAAGGCCGCGTCCGAGGTGCCTTTCGTGAGCACCTGCGTGAGGTTGATGAGATCGGTCCAGTCATCCTCGCTCGAGTTCGTGTGCTTGAACCAGACCGTGCGATATGGATCGGCTGGCCCCTGGCCGGCGATCGGTGCTTTGTAAGACAGATCACCCTCCGACATCGTGTTCGTCGGCACGGTGAAATCGTAGCGCTGCGAACGGTAGAGATTGCCCGAGCTGTCGAGCGGAAAATGGTGGTTCACAAAGTCGCCGTTCTGCACTTCGTTGCCGGCGTAAAAGCCGAAGCTCGGCGTGCCCGCGTTGATCGCGTTCACGGCGTTCCAGCGCACCTGCACCGGACGCGACTCCGGGCCGGCGAGTCCGGCTTGGCGGAACAGTGCGCTGCCGAAAAGCTGGCTTTGCGTGTACTGCGTGTTGAGGTTGAGCGACGTCACCTTTTTCCATATTTCGCTGTTCGCAAACGCGACGTTCAGGCATTGCGGCAGTCTTTTCCGGCTGCCGTGTCCGCGATTGCGGCTGCCCGTGAGGTAGCGCAAATCGGTACCCGTGCCATCGACTGATATCCATGTGGTGTTGAACTTCGCGTGGCTGTAGCTCTGGTCGGCCGCCGTTTCACCCGGCCCATAGGCATACGGCGGCGCGGGCGTCGTCGCATTGATCTGCACGAGTTCCGCTTTATCCGCTGGCTTCATCACCATGCGGTAAATCGGCTCCGCGCCGGAATAAACCGTGTCATCCACCTGATACAGACAGTTCTGCGTCTGCACCGTGTTAAAGCTCTCGTCGAGCTGCGGTGCAGGCCAGTAGCGCGTGTGGTTTGCACCGTCCTTCGCATCGAAATAAAACTCGACGATCGCCCCATTAACCTGCGCCGGGATCGTCACGCCATAGACGCCGACGCCCGCCAGCGCGTCGCCGTGCGCGCCGTCGTCGAACATCACCGCCGTCGTGAAAGCCGGGTCCGTGTAGGGCGACACCGCTGCCGCGACGCGCCAATGGAGCGTCACCACGGGCACACTCGCCTCGTCATTCACGACCTTCGCGGTGATCGTCACCATATCGGTGTGCAGCGGCACCAGCGGAAAATGCGCGACACCGGAAACGACCGGCGCGATGTCGCTCGACGCCACCGAATTTGCCGCACCGGGAGTGCCGTTGGTCACGGTGCTCGCCGCCCAGTTCTGACCGTTGGCGTTGGAAAAATTCGCGTTAATGAGTTCGAGCGACTTGCTTTTCGCGTAAGGATCGGTGCCCGTCTGGAAGGTCGGCGTGCTGTTCGGCCCGCCGTCCGCCGGCGAATCCCAGTTCCACCCGCGATGCCCCCAGTCCGCGAAATAATCCCGCCGCCGCACGCCCCAGTCGCCGTCATCCGCGTAGCTCACATCGTTGATCGCCGCGCCCGCGGCATTCACCATGACGATGTGATCCGCGCTGTTGCTCAGGATGCCGCCATTCGGCTGCGTGAGCCCCGCGACCACCGTCTGCCAGCCCGACGACGCGATATAGTTTGCCACCGCCGGATACTTCGCGTGAAAGACCGCCGGATTCGCCGTCACCACGAGATACGCACCCGCCCCGATCGTCGTCCCTGCCGGAAAAGTGTAGCTCACACCGCTCGTAATCTTCCACCCGCTCAGGTCCACACTCGCTCCGCCCGTGTTGTAGATCTCGATGTATTCCTCCGTCGTCAGTTCCGACGCCGGGTGATACATGATTTCATTGATGACAACGGCCGCCCGACCGGAGACGGCCAGAGACGCGAAAACAAGAAGGGCGAGGGTGAGGAGGCGTTGATTCATTGGGGACGGATTTTTCACCATAGCCGCAACCAAGATTTCCGCCGGGAATATAACAGATTTGTAACAAAAATACTGACCCCAGTGGCCTGCTGGCCTGCTCCCCGAAAGCTGATCCAAGGCCGACGGGCCAATCCGAATTCGCACTGCGTTGCGCCTCCGCCGCCCTTGCCAACCGGCGGTTTCCCGCCGTATAAACTCCCCATGATCGACTACATGCAAAAAGGCGGCCCGCTGATGTGGCTCATTCTCTTCTGCAGCGTGCTTGCCGGCGCGGTCTTCCTGGAACGCGCCACCTACTTCCACCGCATCACCGTCCGCGTGGGCGAATTCATGCGCGGGCTGGCGAATCTCGTCGAGCATCGGCGCTTCGCCGAGGCGCAGATGGAATGTGCGAGCACGCCCACGCCGGTCACGCGCGTCATCCACGCCGCGATCCTGCGGCATCAGGCCACGCGCGCGGAGCTGAAGGACATCGTCTCCGAGGCTGGCCAGCTCGAAGTCCCGCGCCTCGAGCGCCGGCTCGGCATCCTCGCCACGATCGCTTTCATCGCCCCACTCATCGGGCTGCTCGGCACCGTCGTCGGGCTCATCGAGGCCTTCGTGAACATCTCGACGCAAAGCGGTTTCGCGGGTGCGACGGACATCGCCAGCGGCATTTACCAAAGCCTGCTCACCACCGCGGCGGGGCTGGTCGTGGCGATTCCGTGCGCCGTCGGCTACAGCTACCTTTCCTCGCGCGTGAATGCGCTGATGCACGACATGGAGCGCGCGGGCATCGAGATCGTGAACCTCATCACCGAGCACCGCCACGCGCCG
>JANXSB010000318.1 GCA_025352865.1 Chthoniobacter sp.
TTGAAATCGTGCGCGATGCCGCCCGCGAGCACGCCGAGACTTTCGAGCTTCTGCGTCTCCAGCAGCTTGCGCTCGATGAGCGTGCGCTCCTCCTCCGCCTGGCGCTGCGCGGTCAGGTCCATGATCGCGCCGATCATCCGCACGGGCTGCCCGTCGCCATCGCGAATGACCACGCCGCGCGCGACCAGCCAGCGCAGCGAGCCGTCGCGCCGGATGATTCGCAGCTCATGGTCTGTCCCGGAATCCGAAGCCGGGGCCTCGATCGCCCGCCGGATGCTGGCTTTGATGCGCTCGCGGTCGTCCGGGTGGATGAAGGAAAAATAAGTTTCCAGCCGTCCGTCGAAATCGCCGGGCTGCAGGCCGAACATGGCTTCCGTCTCCGGCGACCAGACGACGCGGTGCGTGCGCAGGTCCGATTCCCACGTGCCCAGCCGCGCGGCTCCGATGGCGAGGCGCAGCCGCAGCTCCTGCTCGCGGTGCGCTTCCTCGGCGCGTTTGCGCGCGGTGATGTCGCGCTGCGTGCCCCACCCGCGCAGGAAGAGTCCGTCTTCCACGATCCCGGTTTCGTTGTTCAGGAAAAATTTGACGCTCCCGTGCTTATCGACCTCGCGCGTTTCCCAATCGGTAAGCCGGTAGCCGCTCGCGATGAAGGCGCGGTGATAGGCGATGTTCTGCGGATTGCTCTGCGGCGTGAGGTCGTTGATCGTCCGCCCGAGAATCTCCGCCGCGGCGGTGTAGCCGTACATGCGCGCCATGGCATCGTTGCATTCGGCGAGCCGGGCGTGGCGGTAAAGCAGGGCGATCTGCTCGTCGATCGGGAGATGGATCGGGATCGGCGGTTCATTTTCAAAACGCCAAATGCCCTCCGTGCTCTGCGCGACGAAGGCGCGGTAGCGGTCCTCGCCGGCCCGCAGCGCCTGCTCCGCCTCGGAGCGCCGGCGGATGTCCTCGCGCAACTCATCCTGCACCGCGCGCAACTCCGCGGTGCGCAGCGTGACGAGCCTTTCCACGATCGCGCGCCGACGCTGGGCATTGAGCAGGATGGATGTGAGCAGACCCGTGAGGAACACGCCGGTCGCGAGAAAGGCGGAGGCGTAGGACGTGGATTGCGCGGCCAGCCACGCGGGTGCCGGGCGAAAATGAGCGCGCCAGCTTCGGCCCGAGACGGTCAGTGGGAGGGCGAGATGCAGACCAGTCTGAAACTCCGGCAGCCGCCGCGGCGCGGTCTGCACCTCGCCCGCGACCTGCGCGATGAGGAACGGCTCGGCGACGCCCGGCGACTCGTCGATGAGCAGCACATCGAGGGTGCGCGCGGGATTTTCGTGCGTCATGCCGGCGATGAGATCGGCGAGGCGGAAGGTGCCCTCGATGAAGCCGCGGAGCCGCGCATTCCGCTCCGCTTCCGTCCGCACCGGCGGCCCTGGCGTGTAGAGCGGGAGGAAAACCTCCCACCCGTACTGCCCCGTCCCCGGCGCGTGGAGCGGACCGCGCTGCGTGCCGCGCGGCCCCCCGCTCGCGGCGGCCTCGGCCAGCGCCGTGGCGTAGGGCCCGTCCGCGTGATCGTATCCCGGCGCGGCCTCGTTTTCCGCAAAGGGCTCGATGTAGGTGATCGTCCGCGCGCCCGCCGCCGTGGCCGCGACATAGGCCAGCGAATGAATCCCCGGATGCCGTTCGCGCAGATCGTCGGCGGTCAGTTTGAATTCCGCCGCGGTCACGTCTTCGGACGAATCGTAAAGATCGCGCAGCGTGTAGAGCGAGTCCTCGGACTGGGCCACCGCCTCGCGCAGATCGCCCGCGGCACTGCGCGCGTGCCACTCGAATTCCCGCGCCACCCGCTCCGCATCCCAGCCGCGCACGAGGAGGAAAAAACCGACCGACAGAACGAGGCCGAGCGACAGCACCAGCGCCACGGGCAGCGCCCGCCGGACGGACGGTGCGGCCCGATCGGGAGACTCACCGCGGGATGGGATGGGATCGCTCACGGAAACACCGAGAGGCGTAGCGAACCGCACCGCCGCGGGCAAACCGAATCAGGAAGCGTCCGGCATGAATGGCGCGAGCACATTGCGCGCGATGCGCAGCGCGCGCTCGCGCCCGGCGAGCGTGGGGCCAAAGGTATCGTCCTCCACCTCGATGCACACCGGCCCGGCGTAGCCCGCGTCCGTGAGCGCCGCCGCGAAGCGCGCCCAGTCGATGTCGCCAAAGCCGGGGATGCGCGGCTGATGCCACTCGGCCGGCAAGGCGAAGATGCCCGTGTCATTGATGCGCTCGTGGCGGAAGCGCACGTCCTTGGCGTGGACGTGAAAAAGTTTTTCGCGGAACTCGCGCAGCGGCGAGACGGGGTCCATGCGCTGGATGATGAAATGCGACGGATCGAAATTGAGGCCGAAGTTTGCCGACGGAATGTCCGCAAACATCCGCCGCCAGATGACCGGCGTGGTCGCGAGGTTTTTTCCGCCCGGCCACTCGGCGCGCGTGAAAAGCATCGGACAGTTCTCGATGCCGATCCTGATCCCGTGGTCTTCCGCAAAAGCGACCAGCGGCCTCCACGTTTTCAAAAAACGCGGCCAGTTTTCGTCCACGGATTTCGTCCAGTCGCGCCCGATGAAAGTGTTCACCGTTTTCAGCCCCAGCATCTCCGCCGCCACGATTACGCGCCGCAAATGCGCGACCGCGGCCTTCGCCACCTCGGCCTCGGGATCGAGCGGATTCGGGTAGTAGCCGAGCGCGGAAATCGCGACGCCGTGCTTTTGCGCAAGCGCCCGCGCGTCGTCGGCCTGCGCCTTCGTGAAGCGCATCACATCGAGATGCGTCACGCCCGCGAACCGGCGCTCCGCCCGGCCCGCCGGCCAGCACATCACCTCCACGCACGCGAACTTTTCGCGCCGCGCAAAGGCCAGCACCTCACCGAGCGAAAGCTCGGGCAGAATGGCGGAGACAAAGCCGAGTTGCATGGGCGGCTACATTCCGCGCGTGCGGAGCTGGCGCTTGAGGATGCCGTAGAGCCCGGCGAGGAGCGCGAGCGAGGTGCCCATGAGGATGGTGGTGGCGTAGGTGAAGACGGTGATGCGGATGCGCGTGTGCTTCAGCTCCCAGTGCGGGCTGCTGAAGTGCCAGCGCGGGTAGGGAAGCGTCCACGATTTTTCCGGGCTGAAAAAGACGTTGATCGGGTCGGGCTTGTTGTCCGCGCCGAGGCGGCGGATGTCGTAGCGCACGGCTTCGGCGTTGGTGACGAGGTCGGTGACTTTCTGGTTCGTGTAGAGCCGCTCCGCGCTGACGGTGCTGCTGATGCTGCGCAGGCCGCCGCTGTCGAGCGGCTTGCCGGCGATGATGTCGTCCACGAGGGAGAGCCGCTTTTCGATGTCGCGCACGTTTTTTCCCTCCATGCCGCTGAGCAGGGCGAGGGTGTCTTTGAGATCGTCGAGCCGCTGGTTCTGGGTGTCGGTGCGCGGGCGGATTTTGACGATCTCGTCCATCTCGCGGGTGAGCATGTCCTGGCGGTAGGAAAGCGGGTTGCGCTTGGCCTGGGCGACGACGAGCGCCTCGTAACTGTAGTGCGTGGCGACGAAGCGGCTGATGACGGGGACGCGCAGCGCGGAGTCGTCGCGCCGGCCCGCGGCGTCGGCCTCGGGGTGGCGGGTGAGCCAGCGCTTGAAGGTGTAGATCATGTCGATGTCTTTGTTCATGTCCTCGTACTTGATGAGCGCGCCGCCGAATATGAGCTGCGGGATGAGGACGAGGGGGACGACGTTGGCCGCGGTCTTGCCGTCCGCCGCGAGCGACGAGATGAGCAGCCCGAGCGAGGTGCCGCTCGCAGCGGTGATGAACATGTAGAAAAAGTACTCCCAGAACATCCCGCGGATTTCCAAGACCTTGTTGCCCACGAGCACGAAGAGCGCGCACTGCACGGCGGAGAAAAGCGCGAGCGTGGCGAATTTCCCGAAGACGTAATACGGCAGGCGCACGTCGAGATTGCGCTCGCGGTGCAGGATCGCGCGGTCGCGGATGATGTCGTCCACGGAGTTCATCAGCGCGAGAAACATGGCCACGAGCAGGCTGATGAAGATGTAGGTGGGGATGTGGAAGGCGCTGGCGAAGTCGTAGCGGCCCGAGGCGTCATCCGTGAAATACAGCGCCGAGCCGATGAGGGCGGCGAGCGCCGGCGCGACGAGGAGGGTGATGAAAAGGTTCCCACGGTTGCGCACCTTCGACATGAAGGCGCGGTGCACGAGCGTGCGGAACTGCGTCCATTCGTCGTGCCAGCGGATGGGGTTGCGCTGGCGCACGGCGGCGTCGGCGGCGGGCGTGGGCGCGGGCGCGGGCGGCAGCTTGCGCAGGTTCACCTGCTTCATGTCCTGGAGCAGGCGGAAGCTCTCGTACTTGTCGCGCCAGTAGTCGGGTGAGAAACGGCGCGCGGGCACGAGATGGCCCTGCGAATTGTCCTCGTAGATCACGTCGCCGCTGAGATCGCGCAGCGGCGTTTCGAGCACATCGAAGATGAACTCGGGCCGCGTGGTGCCGCACGCCGGGCATCCGCCCAGTTCGGTGCCGAAGTGCTGCTGATGCTCCGCCGCGGCGAAGTACGAAAGCATCTCGGTCGGCGTGCCGTAGAAAACCATGCGCCCGCCTTTGTCGAGCAGCAGCGCTTTGGAAAACATCTGGAACAGCTTCGAGGTCGGCTGATGGATGGTGACGAGGACGATCTTGTTGTGCGCCATCGAGCGGATGATCTCGATGACGTGCTCGCTGTCCTTCGAGCTGAGCCCGCTCGTCGGCTCGTCGAAAAGAAACACGTCCGCGCTGGAGATCATGTCCAGGCCGATGTTCAGCCGCTTCCGCTCGCCGCCGGAGAGCGTCTTTTGCACCGCCGTCCCGACGATGTTTCCGCGCCGCTCGCTCAGCCCCAGCTCGGTCAGCCGCCCTTCGATGCGCCGCGCGCGGTCCCGCCGCGAGAGGTGCGGTGAGCGGATCGCCGCGGCAAAACTCATGTTCTCCTCGATCGTCAGATGATCGTCGAAGGCGTCGTCCTGCGGGATGTAGCTGATGAAGCGTTTCAGCCCGTCCACGTTCGCGTAGAGCGACTGGCCGTTGAGCAGAATCTCGCCCTGCGTCGGCTGGAGCTGGCCGGCGATGCAGCGCAGCATCGTGGATTTTCCCGAGCCGCTCGCGCCCATGACGCAGACCATTTCGCCGCGGTTCACCGCAAAGGAAATGCTGTCCATCGCGCTGTCCGCGCGGCGGAATTTGTGTGTCACGTCGCGCACCTCCAGCGACGAGATGATGTTCCGCTCCTCCTCGATGATGCGGTTCGCAAAGTCACACCGCAGCACCTGCCCGGTGTCGATGCGGATGGTGTCGCCGTCGTGCAAAGTCGCGCTCCCTTTTACCGCGAAATCGCCGACGAGGATCGGCCGGTCAGCCTGCAGCACTTCCAATTTGCCAACGCGATTTTCGTAGTCGCACAGGATTTTCAGCAGCACTTCGCCGCTCGTGCCGGGCGAGAGCAGGATGTCGTCCGTGTCGAGCAGCGAGGGGTTGTTCGAGACGAGGTAGCTGGTCTTGTACGCCTTGAGCTGGAAGCGTCCGCCGAGCGCGCGCGCCCGCCGCCGCAGGTCGTTGAGCGGCATCTCGGAGTCGTTGTGAAAGACGATTTTGTCGTCCAGCGTCGCGTCGATTGTGGTGCCGGCGCGCAGAGCGATTCCATTGAGCAGCGCGTCCACGCTTTTCAGCGCGCGCACCTGCACCTTCAGCCCGAAACGCACTTCCAGACAGGATTCGCGGGTCTTTTCCTTTTCGAGATGCACTTCATCGTCGCTGCCGATGGTGAGGTAGATTTGCGTCAGCGAGACGTTCTTTTTCGCGTTGAAATAATAGGCCAGATCCTCATACGTCAGCACCTGCTCGCCGAGCACGATGCGCTGCCCGGTATAGACACGGCAGAACGCGCCGGGCACCAGCGGACGCCCGCGCACGACGATGCCTTTCGAACTCTGGTTCTTGAGCAAGATGAGATCGTGGTACCGGAACGCCACCAGCCGCTCGGGCCCCGCGAGCCCTTTCAGTTTCACATCCGCCGCACCGTTCGCGCCAAAGGCCAGCGACTCCAGCGGCGACTGCCCCTGCTGATACACCGTCTTGTCCGACTCCTCCGCCGCATTGAGCTGGTACACGATGTCGATCGCCTGCGCCGCCATCCCGAGCTGCGTCATGAACGAATAGAAACTCACCACCTGCTGCTGCTCCATGCCCGCCTTGGAGATCAAGTCGTAGAGCTGCACGCCGAGCATCACCTTCCGCTCCGGGCCCAGCTCCGCCGCGAGCTTCTGCGCCATCGCGCCGAGGTCCTGGTTTTCATTCAGCGCCTGGCGGAAAAGTTTCCGCAGCTCCGAGTACACCGCCTCGGGATAGTCGTAGCGCAGAAACCCGAGCGACGAATCGATCTCCTCCTCCAGCACCTCGCCGCCCGACTTGGAAAACGCCGCCAGCACCTGGATCAGCAGCGGCAGCAGATTCGGGCTTTCCGTCACCGTCCGCTGCCGGCCCGTCACGCGCCGGCTCACCGCATCCGCCAGCCGTCCCAGCCGCCGCGCAAACGGCAGCGCCTGCGCGCGCAGTTTTTTGGTCAGACCGTTTTGCAAAAGGCTCATGAATTTCCGAAGCGCGGCGCTGGGAAAATGCCGCGTGCGCCAAACTTAAATGCCCGCCTCCGTTTGTCGATGCCGCCCGCTCAGCGCCGCCGGATGACCGTCGGGCCGACGTAGCCGCCGTTGCCGAGAAAGAACCCGCGCGACCTCCCCACCAGCACGCCGGGCAGGCCGTTGTAAATGATCACGCTGCCATCGCTGTTGTAGGTCTGCGTGGAAAAATCCGGCGTATCCACCGTCACCTGCACGCCCTGCTGCACGGGCGCGACCGGGGGGATTTCCCGCTGGCTGTAGTCGCGCGAGGCGTAGTCGCGATTCGCGATGTTGCGCTCGGCGAACGCTTTCTTCGCCGCGAGTTGCGCCGCCAGCGCCTGCAGCCGGGCTTTCTCCGCCGCATCCTTCTGCACCTGACCCGCCGCGTACGCCGCCGCGTCGTAGCCGAATTCCTTTTTCTCCTCGTCGGACAGGAGGATGAAATCCACAAACGCCACCCCGTCGTCATGCGCAATGCGCAGGCCGGTCGGTTCCTTTTTCGTCACGGCGAAATTGTGATACACCTCGCCGGTCGTCGTTTTCAAATCGCGCGCCGCGATTTCCCCCGCGAGCAGTATGGTGAGCGCGATGCCGAGTGATGGAGCGAGCCTTTTCATGGCTCGAATCTACTACGGATGCACCGCCGACGCCACCACGAGCGCAAACCCCACAATCACCGCCGCCATGACGATCGCCACGGCGATGTTCCCCTTCTTCAGCTCCTCCCAGTCGTCCATCGGCGTGATCCAATTCCAAATCCGAATCAGAATCCCCAGCGCCAGCGACATCACCAGCGCCCCGGACAGGCCGTAACCAAAAAACCAAAGGATGTTGTGCAGAGGACTCATAGGCTTTGCCGGTGAAAATATACCGCGGTCCCCGCGGCGCGAGCTTCTTTTCCCAGCACCCGCCTATGAGTTTTTGTGTCGTGGAAAACTCTGCCGAGGACGCGGCGATGGGAGCTTTTGTGCTTGGATTGGCAGCATCCGGACAAACAAAAACCGGCACCCGGAAAAGACCGGGCGCCGGTTTCGGCAAAAGTGCGATGAACGCGCTTATGGCTTTTTCGGGGCCGGCGTGGCCTTCGCCGCGGGCGTGGCTCCGACAGGAGCCGCGGCTTTCTTCTCGGTCTTCGGGCCGAATTTCGTGATCTTCACGACCTCGTATTCGGTCTCGCTCTTCTTCAGGCGCGAACCACTCACGTAGTCGCCGACCTTGATGTCCTCAAACTTCGCGGCGTCCGCGCCGTTCTTGATCTCGGTCTTGTCGGTGATGACGAATTTCACTTCCTTGCCGTCCTTGTTTTTATGCGTGAAGGACTTGCCGGCGGCATCGATGGTGGCGACTTCCGAGTACATCGCCATGGGTTTCGCCGCCTTGGGTTCGGCCGGCTTCGGTGCCGGGGTGGCGGCCGGTGTCGCAGCCGGTGCCGCGGCTTCTTTTTTCGGAGCCGCGAAGGTGGTCGCCGGGAGCGCGGCAAACGCGGTGAGTGTGAGGATCGTGAGGAGTTTTTTCATGGTGCTGATTGTTGGCTGTCTGGGTTGATTTGTTTGGCATCCGCGCAGCCTTGGTTTTCTAAAGCCACGCCTGCCGTCCGCGTGGCTAGCCAAATGCCCCCGGCCCGTCAAGCACCCATCCGCTTTCCCGCGTGACGCCCCGGCGCGAGCACGCTAAATCCGCCGCCATGATCCTGACCTGCGCCGAGATGAAAGCCCTCGAAGCGCGCGCCCTGGCCGATGGCATCTCCGCCGAGCGGCTGATGGAGGAGGCCGGCGCGGAGATCGCCGCGGTGGTGCGGCAGTTTTTTCCGCACGCGGGAAAATGCACGGTCGCCTTTGGCAAAGGGCACAACGGCGGCGATGCGCTCGTCGCCGCGCGGCTGCTGGCCTTGCGCGGCTGGCAGATCGAGCTGCGGCCCGCGTTTGAGCCCGTCGCGTGGAGCGCGCTCACGGCGCGGAAACATCGCGAACTCCGCGATGAGCGGCCCGAGTCCACAGCGCTCCAGCGGCTCGGAAAAAGCCAGGCGCTCATCGTGCTCGACGGGCTCCTCGGCATCGGCGCGGACGGGGCGCTGCGCGAACCGGTCCGCGCCGCGGCGCGCGAGATCAACCGCCTGCGCGCGGAGGAAAACGCGCACGTCTTTGCGCTCGATCTGCCGACCGGTCTCGAGGGCGACAGCGGCGCGGCGGACACGGATTGCGTGACCGCGGATTTCACGCTCGCCATCGGCTTCGCGAAACGCGGCCTGCTCGCCGATGCGGCCACACGCTTTGTCGGACGGCTGGCGGTACTGCCGCTGGCGGAATTGAGCGCGCGCGCGGAGAAAAGCAGTGCGCTTGAGACCGTCGCAACGGCGCGGAAAATTGCGGCGCTGCTGCCCCGCCGGCATTTTGAAATGCACAAAGGCGAGTGCGGGCGCGTGGGGATCGTCGCCGGCTCGGCGGGGTTCATCGGCGCGGCGGTGCTGACCGCGGAAGCCTGTGTCCATGCGGGCGCGGGGCTGGTCACGCTTTATGTGACGCCGGAGATTTGGCCCGTCGTCGCGGCGCGCATCGCGCCGGAGGTGATGGTGAAAACCGTCGCGTCGTATCGCGAAGTGCTCGATGCGCGGCACGATGTCCTCGCCGTCGGCCCCGGCCTCGGCACGGGCCGCGCGGAGGAAGTGCTGGAGCTGATCGGGCGCGCACCGCAGCCGATGATCGTGGACGCCGACGCGCTGAACCTTCTCGCCACGCGCCCCGACGTGCTCGCGCGCTGCACCGGGCCGCGTCTGCTCACGCCGCATCCCGGCGAAATGGCGCGGCTCGATCCCGCATCGGCGACGCGCCCGCGTGCCGAGACCGTCGCGGATTTCACCGCGCGCTTTCCCGCCACGCTGCTGCTCAAAGGCGCGCGCACGCTCGTCGCCGAACGCGGTCGCGCGCCCAGCTACAACACCACCGGCAATCCCGGCATGGCCACGGGCGGCATGGGCGACGTGCTCACCGGCGTCTGCGCGGCGCTCGCCGGGCAGGGGCTCGCGCTCTACGACGCCGCGCGGCTCGGCGCGTGGCTGTGCGGGCGCGCGGCGGAGCTGGCGGTTTTCACCGGCGCGGAATCCGAGGAGTCGCTCGCCGCGACGCACGTCATCGCGCGGCTCGGCGAGGCTTGCAAAAATCTCCGCGCGGGCTGCTGGTAAGCTGGCACCCGCCCGCTACATTCGCCCGCCATGTTCACGGGACTCGTCGAAGAAACGGGCGCACTCCTCGCCCTCGAACGCTCCGCCGCCGGCGCTCGCCTCACGCTGCGCGCGCCGCTCGTTGCGAGCGATGCGCGGCCCGGCGACAGCATCGCCGTGAACGGCTGCTGCCTCACCGTCACCGCGCGCGATGGCGACGCGCTCGCTTTCGATCTCCTCGCCGAAACGCTCGACCGCACGAACCTCGGCGCGCTCGCGCCGGGCACGCCCGTGAATCTCGAACGCGCGCTCGCCGCCAACGCGCGGCTCGGCGGGCACTTCGTCCAAGGGCACATCGACACCACAGGCCGCGTGCTCACTTTCGAGAAAGTGAACGCCGATCACCGGCTGGAGATTGAGCTGCCATCAGCCTTCGCGGGCTATGTCGCGTTCAAAGGCCCGGTCGCCATCGACGGCATCAGCCTCACCGTCGCGGAAGTGCGCGCGGCGAGTTTCACCGTCTGGATCATCCCGCACACGCTCGCGATGACGAACCTGCGGACGAAACGCGCGGGCGATTTCGTGAACCTCGAATTCGACCTCCTCGCGAAATACGTGGAGCGGCTGCTCGCCGTGCGCGGGTAGCGCCGCGTCACTCCCCGCTCGCCGTGCCCTGGGTGCTGAGGAGTTCGCCGCCGTATTTCACGGAGCCGAGTTGGAGCGGGTTTTCGAGGCCGAGGCCGTCGAGGAGCGGCGCGGAGCTGCGATCGAAACCGAGGTCGCGGATCGTCTCGAAGAAGTGCCCCGGATTGAGCGCGGGGGAGAAGTAGGCGCGCAGGTTATGACCGAAGGTGTCGCCATAGCTGGCCGGTGCGGGGAGGAGGGAAATGCGGACGCTGCTCGGCGTGTCGCGCATGGTGGAACTGGTGAAAGCGGTGAGCCAGTTGCCGCCCGCATCGGCCATGACGGTCTGCGAGCCGATCTGCTCGCCCTTCGCATTGTAGAGCGAGACAACGAGCGTCGAGCCAGGGTCGGCCTCGCCGCTATAGATGGGCGCGAGCGGGAGCAGGGCATCGCGATCAACGTCGATGGGGCCGAGGCGCGGCAGGAGTCCGGGGCGCTGGGCGGGATTGGCGAAGTCGTGGAAGGTATCGAAGGCGAAGGTGCTGGCGGGCTGGATCAGCGTCGCGTCGGTGGCGGAGTTGTTGAGCGGCGTGAGGTCGATGGGCGAGCCGAAGCGGTCGGCGATGGTCACGGTGTTGATGACATTTTTGCCGCTCGCGGCGGACTCCACGACCACGCGCACGGTCAGCGAGAAGGTCTCGCCCGGCGCGAGGTCGCCGAGATTCCAGACGACGCGGCCGCCCGTGAGCTTCCCGCCGCTGGACGCCGAGACAAAGCTCAGCCCCTGCGGCAGCACGTCGCCGATGACCACGCCCTCGGCGGTCTGCTCGCCGGCATTGCCGCCGGTGATCGTGTAGGTCGTCTGCTGGCCGACCTGCGCGGTGGTGAGGTTGTCGGTCTTGTGGACGTAGAGGTCGGCGGAGGCGGGGATGCCGTCGGTGTCGCTCGCGGTGTTGTTGCCGGGGTTCGCATCCACGCCGCTGATGTCCGCGGCGTTCACGGTATTCGTCACGCTCGAGACGCCGTTCGGCAAAGTCGCCGGCACACGCGCGACGACCGTGAGCGTGATCGTCTGCGCGTTCGAGCCCGCGATCGCGCCGAGATTCCATGTGATCACGCCCGTGAGCGGATCGAGCGCGCCGCCATTGTCCGCGCTGACGAATTGCAGCGCGGGCGGAAACTGATCCGTGACGGTGACGCTCGACGCCTGTTGCAGCGAGGCATTCGCGACCGTGATCGTGTAGGTGAGCAGGTCGCCGGGCTTCGCGATCGCGGTGCCGTCGGTTTTTGTGACCACGAGATCGGGCGGTGTGAGCTCGCCGAAAAGGTAGCCGCTGCCGCTCAGCCCGGCGGTGAGCGCGATGGCGCTGAAGGTGTCATTCGCAGGCGTGCCGCCAGCGGTGCCCGCGGTGTCCTTCCCATCGAGATAGCCCGCGGGTTGCGTCTCCGTCAGCGTGTAGGTGCCGGGGCGGAGGCTGGCGAAAGTGAACGTGCCATCCGCGGCGCTCGTCGCGCTGATGCTGACGGCGTTGCCGAGGTCGTCCGTGCCGGTGAGCGTCACGGTCGCACCAGCGATGCGAGGTTCGCCGGCGTCGATTGCGCCGCTGTCGTTCAGGTCGTGGAAAACCGTGCCGCTGAAACTCGCAGGCGTGAGTTCGCCGAACAGGTAGCCCGTCGCGCCGGTGTTGCTCGGCAGCGTGATCGCCGAGATCACGTCGCTCGGCGGATTGTTCACCGTCGTGCCGCCCGCGATACCCGCGGTGTTTTTCCCATCGAGGAAACCCGCCGGCTGCGTCTCGGTGATGACGTAACTGCCGGGCCGCAGATTGCCAAACGTGTAGCTGCCATCCCCCGCGCTCGTCGTGGAAAGACTGACCGCATTGCCGAGATCATCCGTGCCCGTGAGCGTGAGCGCCGCGCCACCGATGCCCGCTTCGCCGGCATTGATCGCGCCGTTGTTATTGAGGTCGGAAAAGACCGTGCCGGAGAAAGACGACGCGGCGAGTTCGCCAAACGTGTAGCCGCTGCCCGTCTGCCCCTCGGCGAGCGTGATCGCGGATGCCGCGTCATTCGCGAGCGTGCCGCCAGCCGTGCCGAGCGCGTCCTTGCCGTCGAGCAAACCGGCGGGCTGCGCCTCGGTGATCGCATACGTGCCGGGCCGCAGATTGCCGAAACTGTAGCTGCCATCGGCGAGCGTGTTCACGGTCGTGCTCACCGCGTTGCCGCGGTCGTCGGTGCCGGTCAGCGTCACCGCCACGTTCGGCACTCCGGGTTCGCCGGCCTGCTGCGCGCCATCGTTCGAATTGTCCTGGAAGACTGTGCCAGACAGCGTCGCCGGGCGCAGCTCGCCGAAATTGTTGTCCGTGCCGCTGACTCCGTCCGCCAAAACAATCGCGCTGAAAACATCGTTGCCCGCCGTGCCGCCCGGCGTGCCAATCGCGTCCGCGCCATCGAGGAAACCGACCGGCTGCGTCTCGGTGATCGTGTATCCCGCCGCGTTGCTCGGGCGCAGATTCGCGAAGCTGTAGCTGCCGTCCGCCAGCGTCGTAACGCTCACATTCACCGCCGCGCCGAGGTTGTCCGTACCCGTGAGCGTGACCGTCGCGCCGCCGATGCCGTTTTCGCTCCCCTGCCGGATGCCGTCGTTGTTCGCGTCGGTGAAAACGAAACCCGCGAGACTCGTCGTGTTGCGCGTGTCCGTGTCGGTCGCGCTGTTGTTGCCGGGCGTCGGATCGGTCACGCCCACTGGTGTCGCGACCGTCGCGGTGTTCACGAGATCGCCCGTCGCCGTCAGCAGCACCGTGCCCGTGATCGTGAAAGTCGCGCTGCCACCCGATGCGAGATCAATCGCCGTATTGATGTCGCCGCTCCCGCTCGCCGCACCAGCCGAACCCACACCCGCATACACCACCGTCCAAGTCGCGCCGCTGATGTTCGCCGGAATCGTGTCCGCGATGACCGCCCCGCTCACAAAGCTCGGCCCCGTATTGCTCACCACGACCGTGTACGAAATCGCGGTGCCGGGAATGTAGGTCGCGCTCCCGTCCGTCTTCGTGATGCTCAAGTCCGCCACCGGCGTCAGCGTGTCCGTGTCCGTCGCGCTGTTGTTCCCCGGCGTCGGATCGGTCACGCCCACCGGCGGCGTCACCGTCGCCGTGTTCACCAGCGTGCCCGTCGCCGTCGAGACCACCGTGCCCGTCACCGTGAATGTCGCCGTCCCGCCCACCGCGAGATTGATCGTCGTGCTGATATTCCCCACCCCGCTCGCCGCGCCGCTCGATCCAGCACCCGCAAACACCGCCGTCCAACTCACACCCGTCAGCGTCGCCGGCAGCGTGTCCGCCACCGTCGCGCCGGTCACAAAACTCGGCCCCACATTGCTCACCACGATCGTATAAGTCGTCGCCGTTCCAGGCACCACCGAAGTCACGCCATCCGTTTTCGTGATCGCCAAATCCGCCACCGGATTCGGCGTGTCCGTGTCCGTCGCCGTGTTGTTGCCCGGCGTCGGATCAGTCACGCCCGCGGGCGCTGCGACCGTCGCCGTGTTCACCAGATTTCCCGTCGCCGTCGCCAGCACCGTGCCCGTGATCGTAAATGTCGCGCTCCCACCGGATGCGAGGTTGATCGGGGTGTTGATGTCCCCGCTCCCGCTCGCCGCGCCCGCCGAACCCACGCCCGCATAAACCACCGTCCACGTCGCCCCGCTGATATTCGCCGGGATCGTGTCCGCCACCGTCGCGCCCGTTACAAAGCTCTGACCGCTGTTGTTCACCACCACGGTATAGCTGATCACCGTTCCCGCGGTGTAGGTCGCGCTGCCATCCGTCTTCGTAATGCTCAAATCCGCCGTCGGCGTGAGCGTATCGGTATCCGTCGCCGTGTTGTTGCCTGGCGTCGGATCGGTCACACCAACCGGAGGCGTCACCGTCGCCGAGTTGACCAGCGTGCCCGTCGCCGTCGAAACCACCGTTCCCGTCACCGTGAAGGTTGCCGTCCCACCCACCGCAAGATTGATCACCGTGCTGATATTTCCGATCCCACTCGCCGCGCCAGCCGAGCCCACGCCCGCATACACCGCCGTCCAGCTCACGCCCGTCAGCGCCGCCGGCAGCGTGTCCGCGACCGTCGCGCCGGTCACAAAACTCGGCCCCACATTGCTCACCACAATCGTGTACGTGTTCGCCGTTCCCGGCACCACCGACACAACGCCGTCCGTTTTCGTGATCGCCAAATCCGCAATCGGATTCGGCGTGTCCGTGTCCGTCGCGCTGTTATTTCCCGGCGTCGGATCGGTCACACCCGCGGGCGCTGCGACCGTCGCGGTGTTCACCAAATCGCCAGTCGCCGTCGCCAGCACCGTACCCGTGATCGTGAAAGTCGCACTGCCCCCGGATGCGAGGTTGATCGCTGCATTGATGTCCCCGCTTCCGCTCGCCGCACCGGCAGAACCCGCGCCCGCATACACCGCCGTCCACGTCGTGCCGCTGATGTTTGCCGGAATCGTATCCGCCACCGTCGCGCCGCTCACAAAGCTCGGCCCGCTGTTACTCACCACCACGCTGTAGGAAATCGCCGTCCCCGCAGTGTAGGTCGCACTGCCATCCGTCTTCGTGATGCTCAAGTCCGCCACCGGCGTCAGCGTGTCCGTGTCCGTCGCCGTGTTGTTACCCGGCGTCGGATCAGTCACGCCCACCGGCGGCGTCACCGTCGCCGTGTTGACCAGCGTGCCCGTCGCCGTCGAGACCACCGTGCCCGTCACCGTGAACGTCGCCGTCCCACCCACCGCGAGATTGATCACCGTGCTGATGTTTCCAATACCGCCCGCCGCGCCACTCGAACCCACGCCCGCATACACCGCCGTCCAACTCACGCCCGTCAGCGTCGCCGGCAGCGTGTCCGCGACGGTCGCGCCGGTCACAAAACTCGGCCCCACATTGCTCACCACGATCGTGTAAGTGTTCGCGGTTCCGGGCACCACCGAGGCGACGCCATCGGTCTTCGTGATCGCCAAATCCGCCACCGGATTCGGCGTGTCGGTGTCCGTCGCCGTGTTATTTCCGGGCGTCGGATCGGTCACACCCGCGGGTGCCGCGACCGTCGCCGTGTTCACCAAATTGCCCGTCGCTGTCGCCAGCACCGTGCCGGTGATCGTGAAAGTCGCGCTGCCACCCGAGGCGAGGTCGATCGCCGTGTTGATGTCCCCGCTCCCGCTCGCCGCGCCCACTGAGCCCGCGCCCGCATACACCGCCGTCCACGCCGCCCCGCTGATGTTCGCCGGGATGGTATCCGCCACCACCGCTCCGCTCACAAAGCTCGGCCCGCTGTTGTTCACCACCACCGCGTAGCTGATCGCCGTTCCCGCGGTGTAGGTCGCGCTCCCATCCGTCTTCGTGATCGAAAGATCCGCGACGATGCGTTCGCCAAAAATATTTCCCGTCCCCCCGACACCCGCGCCAAGCACAATCCCGCTGAGCACATCATTGCCCGTGGTGCCACCCTGCGTGCCGATGGCGTCCGTGCCGTCGCCGTATGCAGCCGGCTGCGTTTCCGTGATCGTGTAGCCGGCCGCATTGCTCGGGCGCAGCGTGCCAAACGAATACGCGCCCGTCGCATCGGTCGTCGTGGTGGTGCTGACCGCGCTGCCGAGATCGTCGGTGCCGGTGAGCGTCACCGTCACGCCCGCGAGCCCGCTTTCTCCGCCCTGCCGCACGCCGTCATTGTTTGCATCAATGTACACGCTGCCCGCGAGCGAAGCCGGCGCGAGTTCCGCAAAATTATTCGCCGCGCCATTCGTCCCCTCGGTCAGCGCGATACCGCTGAACACATCATTCGCCGTCGTCCCGCCCGGCGTGCCGACCGTGTCCTTGCCGTCGAGGAAACCTGCCGGCTGCGTCTCGCTGAGCGTGTAAGTGCCGGGCCGCAGCGTGCCGAACGAATACGCACCCGCGCCGTTCGTGGTCGTGGAAACATTGACCGCATTGCCGCGATCATCCGTGCCCGTGAGCGCGACCGTCGCGCCGCCGATGCCCGTGTCCGCGCCGTTCACGAGCCCGTCATTATTTCCGTCGCTGAAGACCGCGCCCGCGAGCGCCGCCGGGCGGAGGTCGGCGAAATTGTTCGCGCTGCCCGTGACATTCGCCGCGAGCGTGATGCCGGAAATCGTGTTGCTGTCCGCCGTGTTGAGCACCGTCCCGCTGGCCTGCGTGCCCACGGTTTCGCGCCCGTCGAGCAGGCCCGCAGGCTGCGTCTCCGTGAGCGTGTAGGTGCCGGGCCGGAGATTCGCGAAAGAGTATGCGCCTGCGCCACTGGTCGTTGTGCTCGTACTGACCGCGTTGCCGAGATCGTCGGTGCCGGTGAGCGTGACCGTCACGCCGGATTGCGCCGTTTCACCGCCCTGGAAAACGCCGTCATTGTTCGCGTCGATGTACGCCGAGCCGCTCAAAGTCGCTGGCGGAAGTTCGCCGAAATTGTAGCCCGTCGCCGCCGTACCGCTCGTCAGCACGACCGTCGAGATGACATCGCTCAGCGGATTGTTGACGGTCGCGCCGCCCGCGCTGCCGACCGTGTTTTTCCCATCGAGAAAGGCCGCGGGCTGCGTCTCGGTGATCGTGTAACCCGCGGCGTCGCTCGGGCGCAGGCCGGAGAAAGTGTAGTTGCCGTTCACGTCGGTCGTCATTGTGAAATTGACGGCGTTGCCGAGGTCGTTGATGCCGGTGAGCGCGACCGTCACGCCGGAAATTCCCGTCTCGCCCGCGCCCGCGATCAGCCCGTCGTTATTCAGGTCGCGATACACCGTGCCCGAAATCGAAGTCGCCGGCAGCTCGCCGAATTTGTAACCCGTGCCGGTGGTGCCAGACGTGACCGTGATGTTGGAAATCTGATCGTTCGTCAGCGTGCCCGCGGGCGCGCCGTTGCTGTCGAGGCCGTCATTGAAACCGCCCGGCTGCGACTCGGTGATCGTATAGGTGCCAGGCCGCAGATTGGTGAAGGACACATTGCCGCTCGCATCGGTCAGCAGCGCCGTGCTCACCGCGTTGCCGCGGTCGTCGGTGCCGGTCACGGTCACGGTCGCACCGCTGATGCCGGTCTCGCCCGCGCCGGACTGCACGCCGTCGTTGTTCACATCGCGATACACCGTCGCCGCGAGACTCGCGGGCGACAGCTCGCCAAAATTATTCGCCGAGCCCGTCTGCCCCGACGCAATGACGATTCCGCTGATCGTGTTGTTATCGATCGCGTTGTTGACCGCGCCCGGCGTGGTCACGCCAGCGCCCGCGGTTTCTTTGCCGTCGAGCAAGCCCGCGGGTTGCGTTTCCGTGAGCGTGTAGGTGCCGGGCCGCAGCGCGGTGAAAGAATACGCGCCCGCGCCGTTCGTCGTCGTCGTGAGGCTCACCGCGTTGCCGAGATCATCCGTGCCGGTGAGCGCGACCGTCACGCCCGACTGCGCGGTTTCGCCGCCTTGGAAAATGCCGTCGTTGTTCGCGTCGAGGTACACGCTGCCCGAGATCGTCGCGCCTTGCAGCTCGCCGAAATTGTAGCCGGTCGCCGCGGTGTTCGCCGTGAGCGTGATCGCGCTGATAATGTCGCTCGGCGGATTGTTCACCGTCGTGCCGCCCGCAGTGCCCGCGGTGTTTTTCCCATCGAGGAAACCCGCCGGCTGCGTCTCGGTGATGACGTACGTGCCGGGCCGCAGCGTGCCAAACGCATACGCGCCGCTCGCGTTCGTCGTCGTGGAAACATTCACCGCATTCCCCCGGTCATCCGTACCCGTAAGCGTCACGGTCGCGGCGTTGATTCCCGTTTCCGCCGCGCCGGATTGCACGCCGTCATTGTTCGCATCGATGAAAACCGTGCCCGCAAAACTCGACGGCGGCAGCTCGCCGAAATTGTTGCCGGCACCGCTCGTTCCCGTGCCGAGCGTGATGGTCGAAATCGTGTTGCTGTTCGTTGTGTTGTCGATGGTCCCGCTCGCCTGCGAACCCACGGTTTCCTTTCCATCGAGCAAGCCCGCGGGCTGCGTTTCGGTTAGCGTGTAGTTGCCAGGCCGGAGGTTCGCGAACGAGTAAGCGCCGCTCGCATTCGTGGTCGTGCTCGCACTTACCGCATTGCCCAGATCGTCGGTGCCGCTGAGCGCGATGGTCACACCGTTCACGCCCGTCTCCCCCGCGCCGGACTGCACGCCGTCGTTGTTCAAATCGCGATAGACCGTGCCGCTGAGCGCGTTCGGCGAAAGCTCGCCGAAGTTGTATCCCGTCGCGGTCGTGTTTGCCGTAAGCGTGACCGCGCTGATGACGTCGCTTGGCGGATTGTTCACCGTCGTTCCGCCCGCAGTCCCAGCCGTGTTTTTTCCATCGAGAAAACCCGCCGGCTGCGTCTCCGTCACCACGTAGCTGCCGGGGCGGAGATTGCTGAAGGAATACGCGCCGCTCGCGTTGCTCGTCGCGGTGACGCTCACTGCCGCCCCGCGGTCGTCGGTGCCGGTGAGCGTGATTGTCGCGGCGTTGATTCCCGTCTCGCCCGCGCCGGATTGCGTGCCGTCATTGTTCGCGTCGACGAAGACCGTGCCCGCGAGCGACGTGGGCGGGAGTTCGCCAAAATTGTTGCCCGTGCCGCTGACATTTGCCGCGAGCGTGATCGCCGAGATC
>JANXSB010000321.1 GCA_025352865.1 Chthoniobacter sp.
CGACGAACTGTCGAAATGGGAAATGGTGGCCGGAAAGCTCGCGATCACACTCCAGCCGGGCGAACGCGCGGCGGCAAAATTCTGGCTCGCGTTCGAGATGCCGTCGCTCGCCGCCGCGGCGCGCGCCACGCTCGCGCTGCCGGTGCCGCGCCTGGACGGGCTCGCGCGGATGCAGGGCGTTTTTTCCATCGTTGGCGACGCAGGCGTGACGCTGGAGCAGGTGGCGACCGACGGCTCGGTGCAGGCGACCGAGCGGGCGTGCGATCCGCTGCCGCATTTCGTCGCGAGCTACAAATTCACCACGCCGCCCGCGGGGCCGCGCGTGACGGTGGAGCGCGTGCAGCCGCGGTTTTCCGCGGACCTCGACACGCTCGTGGAGTTCAAGCCCGAAGCCGTCTTCATCGAGCGCACGCTCACGCTGCATCGGGAGAAAGGCGACGTGTTTTCCACCACGCTCACATTGCCAGCAGGCGAGGAAACGCTCGGGGTGCGCAATGCCGATGATTCCGAGCCGGATTGGCGGATGGAAGCCGGCAAGCTGCGCCTGCGCTGGAGCGACCTCGGCGGGAAAAACGCGGATCGCGTTTTCAAAATCCGCACGCGGATCGAGCCGGAGAAATGGACGCAGCTTGGTGCGGACGGGCTGACTTTCACGCTCGGCGACGCGCTGATCGACGGCGCGGAAAAGGTCACCGGCTACATTGCTCTTCAGGCCGACGACTCGTTCCGGCTGGAGGCCGAAGCCTCGGAAACGCTGGAGCGGCGCGACGGACGGACCACGCCGGTGCGGGGCGATTACGCGTGGTTCCGGCGCGCGGAGTTTTCCCTCAAAGTGAAAGTCGCAAAGCGGCCCGGCGAAGTGCTGGCCGCGCTCACCGGCTACGCGCTGCCGCTGGAGGGCGTGCTCGATTTGCACGCGCAGATGAATTTCCAATTCCTATATTCCGGCGCGCGGTCGGTGCGGATTCGCGTGCCGAAAGCGCTGGCGGCGAACTTCAATTTCGATGGCCCGCAGATCGCCGAGCGCAATCTCGCGGACGACATCTGGACAATCGTTTTTCAAAAGGAACTGACCGGCGGCTACGCGCTGAAGATCGCCGCGCAGGTGCCGGTGGCGATGACGAAGGATGCGGTGGAATCGCGCTTCACCGTGGCCGTGCCGGTGATCGCGCCGCTCGATGTGGTGCGAGCGAGCGGGGTGTGGGCGGTGGAGGCGAATACGGAAACGGAGATCACTTTCGAGGCGCGCGGGATGAACGAACTCGACTCATTGCTCGCGCCGCGGCTGCCGGAATATCAGCCGCGCCACCGCGTCATCGGCGTCTTCGCGTGGCTCGGGGCGGACTACGCGCTGGCGCTTTCCGGCGTGCGGCATGCGCCCGCGACGGTGCTGACGAGCGTGGTCGATCAGCTCACGCTCGACACCGTCGTCTCGACGAGCGGGACGGAGCGCAGCCAGGCGGTGTTCCAGGTCCGCACGGCGGGCGCGCAGTATCTCGATGTGCGGCTGCCGGAAAAGTCGCGCCTGCTCTCGCTGTCCGTCGATGACGAACTCGTGAAGCCCGTCGGCGAACGCGCCGACCAGGTGCGCGTCCAGCTTCCCGCCAAGCGCGACGCCACCAGCGCGGTCGCCGTGTCGGTCCTCTATGAGACGCCGAAGGGCGAATGGCGCGGCTCCGGCAGCTACGCGGCGCGCGCGCCGCAGCTCGCAAAAGACATCCCGATCCTGCGCAGCGAGTGGCGGCTGTATCTGCCGGATGGGTTTGAATACACGGGCGTGGAGAGCAATCTGCGCGTGGGGGAACGCATTGGAGAACCGCCGCTGATCCTCGCGCCAATCCGCATGTGGGATGAATGGAAAATCGTGTCGGCGTTCAGCGTCCTCGGTTCGAGCGGAATGAAAGACCCCGGCGATCCGAAACAGAATTTGTCGGAGCGTCAGCGGCAATTGTTTGACGAGCGGATTTCCGAGATGCCTGCGCCGATGAGCCGACCTGCCACGCCGCCGCCGACCCGACCGGTGGCTCCATCACCGGCGGCAGCGGTTCCTCCGCCTCCACAGGAGCCGGCTGCCGAGATGGTGCAAAAGGCTGAGCCGACGGCGAAAGCTGGTGGGCAAAGGGTTTCCGGGCTGCTGCCGATGGAGATCGAGCTGCCGAAGGTGGGGCGGGTGATGGTGCTGGAGGGTTTGAGCGCGGCGGAGCGGATCGAGTTTCGGTATGACGATTGGTGGGGCCGGGCGCGGAGGTTGTGGCT
>JANXSB010000362.1 GCA_025352865.1 Chthoniobacter sp.
ACGGCGAGGCGCATGGGGATGACGACGTCGTCGAGCACGGTGTCGGCGGGGAGCGGGGTGAAGAGCGCGCGGCGGATGGCGTAGATCGCGCCGGTGCAGCCGATGCAGGAGTCGAAGCGGGACTCGGCGGCGCGGAGGAATTTTTCGTAGCGCCAGTAGGCATCGACGCCGGTGCCGGCGGCGCTGCTGGCGGAGTCGATTTCGAGCGCGCCGCTGACGGCGGCGATGCGTGGGTCGGCAAAGTGCGCGGTGAGGCGGGCGATGGCGTCGGGCGCGAAGCGCTGGCGGGCGTCGGTGAAGACGATGAGGTCGGCGGTGGCTTGCGTGAGGGCGGCGTTGAGGCCGGCGGCTTTGCCGGCGCGGGCGGGCTGGGCGAGGACGGTGATGCGCGCGGGATCGACGGCGGCGGCGCGTGCGAGGGTGGCGTCGGTGGAGCCGTCGGAGACGAGGAGGATGCGGAGTTTTTCCGGCGGATAATCGGACGCGAGGAGGTTTTCGATCCGCGCGGCGATGCGCGTCTCCTCGTTGTGCGCGACGATGACGGCGCACACCTCCGGCGGCGGTGCGGACGCGGCGCTTTTCACCCCGCGTCCGCGCGCGAGCAGGGCCATGAGCGCGCCATAGCCGGCAAAGGTGTAGGCGAGCGCCGCGCCGCTGATCCAAAAAGCGGCGAGTGCGCCGTGAGTGGCGGAGAGGGCGGCCACGTTACATGCGCGTGAGCAGGTACGACCAGTAACGGATCGCGCCATAGGTCATCGCGGCAGCGAGCGCGAGATCGACGGGGCCGATACGATTCCACGCGCGGGCGATGCGGGAGAGGGGCTGGGACTCGGGTTCGGGCTCGGGTTCTGCGACGGGCAGCGGTTCCATCGTCATGACGGCGGCGGGCAGGCCCATCTGCGCGAGCGCGCCGGCCATGGCGGGCTGCGGGACGAGGCGCGCGCGCCACGCGGGGGCGGGAGGCTGGAGCGCGCGCTCGGCGTCGTCGCTCAGTTCGCGATCCTTTTCGTCGTGGAGCCCGAGCAGGTGCCGGTGCAGCGCGGCGGTGGCGGCGGCGAACATGAAGAAGGTGGGCCGGTACTCGAAATCGACCATCCACGACGAGACCATGTAGGAGACGATGAGGACAAAAAGAATGCGGCGGACACGCTCCTCGTCGGGCGTGCTGGTGCTCGCGGTCGCGAGGGTGCGCAGGCAGGTGTAGAGGATGGCGAAGAGGAGAAAAAGTCCGATCCAGCCCAGCTCGGCACCGATGCAGACGTAGGAGGAGTGCGGGGCTTTGTAGATGATCGGCGGCGTTTTGTGGGCGTGTTCTTTGTCGGTGCGCTTTTCCTTGAAGCGGTAGTGCCCGGCGAGAAAGCTCTCCTGCCAGTGGTGGAAGCCGACGCCGTGGTCCGTGGTCGTCATCATTTTATAGCCGTGGGTGAAGGCGATGACGCGGCCCTGGATGGCGTCGTCGGTCTTCGCTTTGTCCAGCTCCTGCATGCGCGGGAGCATGTAGAGCAGCGAGCTTCCAAACATCACGGCGGCGGCGATGATCGCCGTCTGGATGGCTTTCGGACGGCCAAAGGTCAGCGTGGCGACGACGGTCGCGGCCCCGGAGATGTATGCGCCCTTCGACTCGGTGAGAAAGATGCAGTAGCCGACCATGGCCATGAGCGCGACGCCGATGGCGCGCATGACCACGGGCTTTTTCCAAATGCAGAAATAGTAGAGCAGCGGGATGGCGGGGACGACGCTGTGACCGAGCGCATTGGGATTGTTGAAAATGGAAAGGTTGAGGACGAGGCGGTTCTTCATCGTCAGCTCGGTGATCTCGAGGCTGCCGAGCGGGTCGATGCCGTAGAGGCTGAGGAGCGCGAGTCCGGCGACCGTGGCGATGAGGAAGGTCCACCAGCCGACGAAGACATTGAGGCGCGGCACCGTGTAGAGCGTCTGCACGATGACGATGTAGAAGACGTAGAGGTTCGCCGATTCCTTGAAGGTGCCCCAGGGCGTCGGTGAGGAGAGGACGAGCCACAGCCAGAAGGCGAGTACCGCCCAGTCGTGCGGCGTGCGAAAAAGATCGCGCAGGCTGAAGCCGCGCGCGCGCAGGGAGAGCGAGGCGAGGCCGGCGAGCATGGTCATGCGGACGAATTGGATTTCGCCCATCCCGATCGGCCACTCCTGCGGGCGCAGGTAGTAGAGGGCGAGGAAGCAGATGACGATGACGAGATCCATTCAGCGGTGGTGCGGCGTGAGCGCGGTTTGGTAGAGGCGGGCGTAGGCGGCGGCCATGGAGTCGATGGAAAAATGGCCGGTCATTTTTGTCCGCGCTTTTTGGCCGAAGTCAACGAGCCGCTCGGGCTGTGCGAGGAGCGCGGTGAGCTGCGCGGCGAGTGTGGCGGGTGTGGCGAGGTCGGCGATGACGCCGTCGAGCCCGGAGGTGATGATGTGCTCGTGGCCGCAGCCGAGATTGGCGAGCGCGGGGACGGCGCAGGACATGGCTTCGAGGGCGACGTTGGAGAGGCCCTCGTTGGCGGATGGAATGGTGAGGAGATCGAACGCGCGGTAGCAGGCGAGGGGATCGCTTTGAAAACCGAGCCAGTGGATGCGCGCGGCGTGCGGAGTGGCTTGCGCGCGGGCGCGGACCGACGGCTCCTCGCTGCCGCCGCTGCCGGCGATGACGAGATGCGCGGCGGGAAAGCGCGCGGCGATTTCGTCGAAGGCATCGAGCAGGACGGCGTGGCGTTTGAACGGACCGAAGCGGCCGACGATGCCGATGCACACAGCGTCTTCGGGCAGTGCGAGCGCGCGGCGCGCGGCGCGGCGGTCGCCGGGAGCGAAGCGCGCGGTGTCCACGCCGTTCGGGGTGACGGAGATTTTTTCCGAGGAAAATCCGAGCGCGAGCAGCTCGTCGCGCATGGGGTGCGAGACGGTGTGGACGGCGCGGCACGCGCGGTAGAGCCAGCGGCGCTGGCGCAGGCGGTGCGGGGTGAGTTCGTCTGCGGTGAGCTGGCTGTGCTCGCCTTGGACGAGGGCGGTGCGCAGTCCGCCGGCAGTGGCGAGGCTGGCGTAAATGAGCGCGCCGAGATTGTGACTGTGCAGCACGTCGGGGCGCAGGCGAGTGATCTCGGCGGCGAGACGGAGCGCGGCGCGCGGGGAGAAGCCGCCGGCTTTTCCGAGCACGGTGACGCGCCCGGGATGCGGCAGGCGGTCGGCGAAAGCGCCGCGGCGCGCGAGGCAGGCGACGTGGATTGCAAAGCCGCGCGGCTCCAGCGCACGGGCCATGTTGACGACGCCGTTTTCCATCCCGCCGGGTTCGAGCGAATTGACGACGTGGAGGATTTTCACGAGAGAAAATGACGAAGCGCACGGAGGCGGAAAAGCGGCGGCTCGAAGATGCGGCGCGGGCGCAGGAACAAGGGCCAGAGCGCGACGGACGTGAGCCAATAGCGCAGCGCGGAGAGGCGCAGGCCGTCGTCGAAATGCGTCCACGCGACGAGGAAATAATGGATGGCGAAAACTCGCAGCCAGAACGGAATCGCGAGTCGCGAGACAGCGCCGCTGCGCCACGCGCGGGTGAGGACGCGCCGGGAGTTCTGTTTCATGCGCGGCGCGTTCTTGCTCATGTTCGCGGGATGCCGGCGGATGAAGGCGAGCGGCTGGTCGATGAAAAAAAAGCGGTGGCCGCGCGCAGTGAGACGGATCCACATGTCGCGATCCTCGGAGCTGCGCAGCGCGGTGTCGAAGCCGCCGCAATCGGCGAAGACATGCTTTTTCAAAACGACGGATGAGGAGAGCGGCCGGTTGCGCAG
>JANXSB010000317.1 GCA_025352865.1 Chthoniobacter sp.
TCATCGCCGAGGGCGGCATTCCCGCCTCTCAGCTCGTCACCGCGGCCATCGTGCTGAAGCAGCAAATCAATGACGCGGTGAAGAATCTCGGCGAGGTGGAAGCCCGGCTGTTGCAGCTCGCGCCCGGCAAGCACACCGGCAATGACGAGACGCACGTCGTCACGGTCTTCGGCGCAGTTCCCGGCAGCGCCGGCAAGATCGGCTACGCGCTCAAAGCCGATGATGAGAAGCGCGCTCGCGAACTGGCCGAAACGGAATTCGGCAACCTCTTCGACCGCATGTTGAGCTACACGCCCTGCGAAGGATTTGCCGCCGTCGCGCCGAAGCTGCTCACGCCGGCGAAGTCCCGTGACTTGCTCGCGCTGTGCCAGGTCTTCGGCAAAGGCTACGCCGGCCGCGGCGCCTACATCGGATATCCCGACTGGCTGAAGCCGGCCAAGCCCGCGAAGGAATGAGCGCGATCGTCGCCAGCGGCCTGCTGCTGCTCGCCGTCGCCATCGGCATCCGCCTGACTCGCCCGCGGCACCATGAGTGAACTCGCCGACGACATGGCGGAGGCGCTCGGCGAGACGATTGATTTCTCCGGCCGCACGGAGTTCTTCATCGGCTCCAAGAAATTCACCGGCGACCTCTCCGAACTCGGACAGCAGTCCTTTGCGATCGTCGTCGGCGGCAAGGAAACCGTCGTCTCCGCCACGCTCGTGGCGGAACTCGCGCAGTTCGGCGGCACGTCGCCGGCGGACAATACCCGCCTCCGCTGCAAGTCGCAGATGTGGAAGGTGGCTTCCAAATCCTCGGACACGACCTCCGTCACGCTGAACCTCACCGACGCCGACGCGCACTGAGCGTAGCCGCGCTCGTGAGAGCGCGGGCACTTTGACGCGTTGACGCTCCCCGCCTGGCATGGGCGATTCCCTCATCTTCTACGACGTGGACTTCGCGCCCGCGAATGCCGCGATCGCCCGGCTCGTCGCCGCCACGGGACTCGAGGCGTCCGTCGTGGTGAAGCAGCAGAGCCGCCTGTTGCTCGAGGATGCCATTGACCTCACGCCGCCGAACGGCGGCGGCGTCACCGGCCTCGCCGCGCGCAAACGCGGCGAGGCGGCCATCGAGCATAACCTCACGGGCACCTACGGACTCTTCTCCGGAGTGCGCATCAAGGGCCGGCGCAAGATCACCACAGTGTTCGGACGGAAGATCAAGAAGGCCATCTTTGTCCCGACGCGCTTGCAGCCCTACGGCACCGATCCGGATCCGATTTACGAACGCCGGAAGGACAAGTACTGGACTGCAACCGGCTGGCAGTCGCGCGGACAGAGAGCCGCCTACTACGTGGACAAGGCAAAGCTCGCCGCGTTGCGCGGAAAGCTGAAGAAAAGGGTCGGCAAGCTCGCGTCCGGCTGGATCGCCGGCCTGCGCGCGCTCGGCGGGCAGGCGGCAAGTTGGATCCAGGATCAGGTCACCGCAGGAACGCGCGGCAGCTTCACTCCGCGGCTCGATCCAAGTTTGGACGATCCTTCTTTCGAAGCGTGGTGTACGGTGAAGGGCCACGTCGTTTACATCATGACCAAGCGCCTGCAGGCGGCCGTAAACATCCGCGCCGCAAAGATCGAACGCTCGCTCCCGCACATCCTCGATCGCGCCATCAAGACCGCTAGGCTCTGACAGTCTGCCCGTCTCACCGTCTCCCAATCTCCACGTCTTTTCCCATGTCCCTCGCCACCCGCACCACCGTTGAACGCGCCCTCGCCGCGTACGTCCAGACCATCACCCTCGGCGGAAAGACTCTCGCCGACTTCACCGCACGCTTCGAAGGCGAGGCTCCCGAGGATCCTCCGCACACGCTCGCGGTGCATTGCATGGTCGGCGAGATCGGCGAGGACGGCGAACTGCCCGAGGAATGGACGAAGCTCCCGCTGCCCGCGCTCGTCGTGTCGAGCCCGTCGAGCCAGCCGAACGCGATCGGCTACGACCTCTGCGACGTGGAGCTGACGATGATCACCACGCCCATCGAGGTGGATGCGCCGAGCAAGGTGCAGGAACGCACCGGCTGGCTCTCCGCGCTCTTTCACGAGGACAACCTCGACATCATCACCGCGGCGCTGAATCCGCCGGCGTCCGGTCCGGATACGCGGCCGGTGCAGGGCATCACGATCATCGGCCTCGAGCGCAACGGCGAGAACCACGCGACGAACGGCCTGCACGTGATGGATACGCTGCGGCTCCGCGTCCACGCGTGCGGCACGGCCTAGCTGCGCGGTTTGACATCCGCGCGCAGTCATGTCCGAAGCCACCGCTCCCGTTCCGCCGCCCGAAGTGAAAGTCCCTCCGACGCCTTTGCAAAAGGGCGCGCAGGTGAAGGTCCAATGCGACGGCTACGTTTTCGAGGGCAGGCTCACCGCGGATGACGACGGCGGCAAAACCGTCAGCGTCGCCACGCTCGGCACGGTGGCCCGCACCCGCCTGGTGTGACCCGCGGCCCGTTCCGTTGACAGCACCGCCGAGTCATGTCCGATCCCATCATCCGCGGCCCGAAGATCCCGCTCGCCTGGAGCACCGTCAAAGCCACCGGCTACGTCGTCGAGAAATTCGACGAGGATCAGAAGGTGGATGAAGTGCTCATCGAGGACGAGGACAGCCAGTACGTCACCGAGGTCACCGGCCTGCGCCGTCACTCGGAGATGTCGCTCGAGGTCATGCCGCTGAGCAGCGTGGGCACCCCGCCGGTCGCCGGCGAGGTCTTCAGCTACGGCGCGTCGCCAGATACAAAGAAGTTCTCCGTGTCCTCGATCAAGGTTGCCCGGTCCAAGGGCCAGGCGGTCAAGTGGACACTGGCCGGAAAGTTCCTGCCGCTCGTCCACACTTAGGCCGTCATGCAGACCGCCTTCCTCGAAGCGGTCGTGAACCGGCAGCACACCGTCCTCGGCCGGCCGCTGCACGACCTCTGCCTCTACGACGCGCTCGCGCTCACCGCCGCGGAAAACCCGCTCTGGATTGGCGGCACCGCGACGATGGCGGATTTGCAACAGGCCGCGCTCATCTGTTCGCTCGAACATGGCCGCTTCCTGCAGGCCCGTCTCG
>JANXSB010000474.1 GCA_025352865.1 Chthoniobacter sp.
GCGCGGGGTTGGTGAAGTCGGGTCGGAATTCACCGGGCGTGCGGTGTGCCTCGCGGGCGAAGCGCGCCTCGACGGCGGCGAGCAGTTCGGTCGCGGTGACGGGTTTGGTGAGGTAGTCGTCGGCCCCGAGGTTCATGCCCTCGCGCACGTCGGCGCGGTCGCTTTTCGCGGTGAGAAAAATGAACGGGATGGGCGCGGTTGCCGCGTCGGCGCGCAGTGCGGCGAGGACGCCGTGACCGTCGGGCGCGGGCATCGTCACGTCGCACAGGATCAGCGCCGGGCGCTCGCGGCGCGCGGTCTCGAGGCCCTCGCGCCCGTCGGCCGCGAGCAGCGGTTCGTAGCCTTCCATGCGCAGGATGGTGGCGATGTTCCGGCGCGACTGAGCTTCGTCTTCGATGATGAGGATGCGCTTCATGAAAAATGGAAGGTGCGGCTCAACACTCCGCGTCTGCTCCGGCGGCGAAGAGCGGCAGGCGCACGGTGAAGGCGCTGCCGCGGTTTTCTTCGCTCGTGAACCCGAGGCTCCCGCCGTGCAGCTCCACGCCGCGTTTCACGACGACGAGGCCGAGGCCCGTGCCGTTGATCTGACCGACATTGCCGCCGCGCTGGAAGGCCTCGAAAAGCCGCGCACGATCCGACGCGGGAATGCCAATGCCGTGGTCCTCGACGCGGAAGACGGCGTCGGCGCCTTCGCGCGCGACGCTGATTTTTACAGGCTCGCCGGGCGGCGAGTATTTCGCGGCGTTCGAGATGAGGTTCGCGAGGATGTGGCGCAGGATGCTTTCGTCCGCGCGCACCACGGGCTCGAATTCGCCGACTGACAAATCGAGCGGGCAGCGCGCGCCGGTGGCGGACTGCATCTCGTCCGTGAAGCGCCGGCACCATGCGGCGAGGTGCAGTTCCTCGGGTTGGAATTTCTGCCGCCCGGACTCGAACTGCCCGAGGAGCAGCACGTCCTCCATCATGTGCGACATGCGCTGCGCGGATTTCCCGATGCTCGCGAGATGCTCGTCGCGCTCGCCCGCGGGCAGGCGGTCGAGGTAGCGCGCGAGAATCTCCGACGAGGTGACGATGACATTGAGCGGCGTGCGAAATTCGTGCGAGACGAGCGCGACGAACGCGCTCTTGATCTGGCCGAGTTCGCGTTCGTTGGCGAGGGCGAGACGGAGGTCGTCCTGCGCGCGTTCGAGTTCGGCGGTGCGCGCAGCCACGCGCTTTTCGAGTTCGGTGTTCATCCCGCGCATGGCGGCACTGACGCGCTCGCGTTCGGCGGCGAGCAGGCGCGCGTCGGCGAGCTTGCGCGCCATGAAAAAAACGAGCGCCGCGGCGAGCGCGACGGCGCTGCCGGCGATGCCGAAGGCGCGGAGCTGGCGCACGCGCAGCACCTCCGGCGCGAGGCCGAGCGTGCGCACATCGGTGGCACTGCGGAGGCAGAGTCGGCAGGGCGGCGTGCCATCCTCGAGGCGGACGATGCCGGTGACTTCGAGGCGGTCGTCGATTTTGAAAGCGGCGAGCCGCGACGAGCGGGCGGGCTGTTCGAGCACGGCCTCGATCTCCGCGCCGTCCTGCGCGAGCCGAAGGGTTTCGCGCCAGCGCCCGTCGGCAATGGTTCCGCTTCGGTACTCCCGCAGCCGGCCGTGGAAGGTGACGAGGTCGTTCGCGCCCATTCCGCGCGCGGCGGCGGGCAGGCTGGCGGGCGCGGGCTCCACGGTTTGGGCGGTGGCGCTCACGCGGGCCTGCGCGTAGAGCAGTGCGGACTTCATCGGGAGTCCGGTGAAATCCGCGGTGTCGCCCGGATGCAGCGCGGGGATGGAGATGGGCGGTGTGGTGGGCTTCCATTCCTTTTCCGTCGGATCGAAAGGCGCGAGCATCTGCGCGCGGAAAGCGCCCGCCGGATCGCGCGCATAGACCCAGCCGTCGCGCACCTCGAGCACGGTCGCGCGACGCGTTGCGGATGGCGCGGCAAAGACATCGCTCCGGCCCGGCGCGAGGAGCGTGAAGCACCCGGCGGCGTCCGGTTGCGCGACGAGAATCTGCGGCAGCGTGGCGACGCCGCGCACGCGCACGCGCGCGCCGAACCATGCCGCCGGGTCGCAGCCCGCGGGCACTTTGCCGAGATTGACGAGCGCCCATCCGCTCTCGTCGGCGATGTGGAGCTGCACGCCCGCGCCCTGCGCCTGCGGCCGCGCCTGGAGCACGACGCCCTCCGTTTCCACCCAGCGCCGGAACTGCATCGGCGAGACCGCCTCCGCCACGGCGAAGCGCGGCGGCTCCGGCAGTTCCCCCGGCCCGAGCCACTCCGCGGCCCAGGCCTCGACCCAGACGCTGCGCTGGTCGCTGTTCGTGATGCCGCTGATGCGGACTTCCTCGCCGAACTTCGGGCAGAGACCGGGATTGGCGACAAAGACGACGACTGCCGCGCCGCCCGACTGCAAATAGAAATAGGCGCGCTGCGGGTCGGGACAGGTGCAGATCCCGCGGAGCGAAAACGGGCGCGGCGCGGCGCGGTCTTTCTCGCGCATGAGGTCGAGGATTTCCTGCACGCTGCCGAGCACCTGCGGCGGTTCCACGGGCGGTCCGATGATGGCGATGTCATCTGGCGAGGAGCAGCGCAGCGAGAGCGCGCCGAGGCCGGCGCTCACGCCGCGCACACGCACGGTTTTCCCCGAGAGCGCGTCCGGCTGCCAGCTCTCGGGCCACGAATAAACGCCGCACATGAAAGTGCCGGAGCGGTTCGTGAGCACGAGCCACCAGGTGCCGCGCAAAAGCCCGCCGCCCTCCTGCGCCTGGAGCACCGTGCCTTCGAGTTGCACGGCGAGCCGGTTGCATTTTCCCGCGAGCAGTTCGGGCACCGTGATCGCAACTGGCGGAGGGAGGCCGGGCTGGCCGAGCACGCGCAGTGCGGCGGCCCGCACCTCGGTGTCGGGTGAGGCGCTGGTGAAACCGACGGTCGCGACGACTTCGATCTCCGCGCCAGGCGCGGGCAGCGGCACGCCGGCGGGTGAGCGCACGAAGACGCCCGCGCTTTTGTCCTGGATGAAAACGCCGCCGTCGCGCGGCGAACGCTGGTTCACCACGCCGCGAAAAACGACGCTCCGCGGGGGCGTTTCCGCCGCGGTTTGCAGGATGAGGTTCACCTCGGCGATGCCGATGGGCGCAGGCTTTTCGGCCCGTGCGGATGAAACGAGTGCGCTCATAACGAGGAACGACCGCAGCGCGAATGAGGAAAGGGCTCTCACGTGCGTGAAGGTGAACAAACGCGCGGCCCGGTGCGATACTCCTTCCGGCGTATTTTCCGCGGCGGCTCATTCCCCGAAAGTGGAATATCTTTCCGCGCACACTGCGGCACTTTTCATGCACAGACCGCCCACCGTATGAAACTCCTCCGCTGTCTTTTCGCCGTTTCCATTTTCACCATCGCCACCGCGCACGCCGCGCCACTCGCGAAAACCGTTCTCTACGTCACGCAGACGCCGATGCCGGATGAGGTTTTCCCAAACACGCACGTCATCACGGACATCAAGATGAGCATCACCGGCACGATGCAAAGTCCGCTCGCGGACACGGCGCACGCGGCGCGCGGCGGGGCGCTGTGGATTCGGTATGCGAATGGGCAGCGCATGAATCTCACGAGCGCCGCAGGCTACGGCGGAGCGGTGGATGTGAATGGAAACGCGACGGGATTGCAGGGCGCGAACGCCATCGCGGTGCAGCGGCCTTTCATGCACTGGGGCGGGACGAAGGCGATCTTCTCGATGGCCGTCGGCGCCCCGGTGAACGCGGCGGACTCGACGCAGTTCCACTGGCAGCTCTACGAAATCACGAACTTCGCGCAGGGGCAGACGCCGGTGATTTCCTACGTCGCGGGCCAGTCGGCGAGTTTCAACAACATGCAGGGCTGCTACGACACGCAGGGCCGCATCATTTTCGTCAGCGACGCACCGCGCGGGATGCAGGCGAATCTTTACCCGCAGCTCGACCAATACCTATCGCTGCCGTGCAACACCGGCCTGTGGCGGCTCGACCGCGCGAATGCGAACGAGCTGAAACACATCATCCACGCGCCGTCGGGCGCGTTCACGCCGTTCGTGGACAGCTTCGGGCGCGTGATGTTTGTGCAATGGGATCACCTCTCGCGCGACGTGAGCGCGACCTACGACCGACCGCCCATCGCGGCGAACGGCGAAGCGTGGACGCAGACGCTCAACGGCAACGGCACCTTCGACAGCGAGAACGGTTCAGTTTTCACCCTCGGCACGCCGGCGAATTATTCGACGTTCAACTTTCATCCCGAGCCGCGGAACTTCGACAAGACGGCGCTGCTCGGGACGAATCTCAACGGCAATGCGTTCAACCAGTTTTTCCCGTGGGAGTGCCGCGAGGACGGCTCGTCGCACGAGGTGCAAAACCACGTCGGTCGCCATGAGTTCGGCGGCACGCAGCCGGGGAAGGCCAGCTTCACCGACGACCCGAATCTCGTGCAGATGTCGTTCACGAATCCGACCGCGCTGAATTTCATCCACCTCACCGAATCGCCCGCCAGCCCCGGCATTTACTACGCGGTGACGCCGCCGGAATTCGGCACGCACATGGCCGCGCCGATTTTCCGATTCAACGGCGGCCTCGGCGTGAACCCGTCCACGATGCAAATCACCTACCTCACGCCGATCGTGAGCGTGCCGAATCCCGCGCTCGGCTCGTCGCCGCTCGCGACACCGGTGGACATTTACCGAAACCCCACGCCGCTCAGCGACGGCACGCTGCTCGCCGTGCATTCGCCCGCCACGCAATACGACTCGAATAGCGGCACCGCGAGCAGCCCGAAATCGCGCTACGCATTTCGCCTGCGGATGCTCACCGGCAGCGTGGGCGCGATGACGCCGGATCTCGTCGCCGCAAACGCGCCGACGAATCCGCAAAACGTCACGCTCAGCTACTACGTGAACGGCGCACTCATCAGCTACAGCGGCGTGCCGCTGTGGGAGCTGGACCCGGTCGAGGTCGTCGCGCGCAACGCGCCCGCGCAGCTCACGAGCGGCATCGCGAGCGTCGAGCAGACAGTCTTCGACGAGGAAGGCGTCCACGCGCCGACGCTGCAAAATTACCTCCGCACGAACAACCTCGCGCTCGTCGTGAACCGCAACTCCACGCACCGCGACGCGGCGGACAGGCAGCAGCCGTTCAACCTCAAGGTCGCCACGTCCGCGACGCAGACCATCGGCGCGGCGGGAAAAATCTACGACATCGGCTGGGTACAGATTTACCAGGCCGACGGCATCCGCGCCTACACGCACGACGGCGCAAACCCCGCCGCGCTGCCCGCGCCGGGCCGCCGCTGCATGCCCGTGCCGCTGCACACCACGCTCGGTGAAATGCCCGTCGTACCCGGCGCACCCGCGGGCGCGGTGAAAATCGCCGACGACGGATCGTGGGCCGCGGTGCTCCCCGCCGGCCACGCCGTCACCTGGCACATGCTCGACGGCGCGGGCGTGAAGAGCCAGGTGAAGGAACGCTACGAGGTGAACTTCGCCGCCGGCGAAGTGCGGACGTGCGCCGTCTGCCACGGCGTGAACACCTCCGACCAGGCCGGCAATCTCGGAGCGCCCGTGAACAAGCCCGATGCGCTGCGCACGTTCCTGCAATTTTGGAAAGGCAACCATCCGCCCGGCGCGATGCAGCACGCCGCGCCTGCATCGAGCGTTTTGAAAAGCGCCGTCAACGCCGTCTTCAATGTCACCCGCACCGGCGGCAGCACCGGCCCGGTGAGCGTGAATTTTTCCACCGCCGACGGCACCGCGCTCGCGGGCACGGACTACACCGCCACGAGCGGCACGCTCAACTGGGCCGACAGCGACACCGCACCGAAAACCATCGCCGTCCCGCTGCTCAACAATCCCGTCATCGCCGCGAACAAAGCGCTCACCGTCACGCTCAGCGCGCCGCTCTACGGCTCACTCGGCGCGACCGCCGTGAACACGCTCACCGTCGCCGAGCCGCCCTTCCAAGCGTGGCTCTACACCTACTTCGGCGCGGCGGCGAATGTCGCCGCCACTGCCGCCGACACCGCCGACCCCGACGGCGACGGCCTCCCGAATCTCGCCGAGTATTTCCTCGGCACCATCCCCGCCGCGCATCCCGACGCGCCGCCAGTGGTCGCCAATGAAATCATCGGCGGCATCCCCTCGCTCACGCTCACCTTCACGCGCGATCCCACGCGCACCGACATCTCGTATCACGCGCAAGTCTCCACCGACCTCGCCGCATGGACCGACATCGCCGACACGCAAACCGGCACGAGCGACCCGCTCGAAATCCGCAAAGCCAGCATTCCATTTGCCACCGGCCCGCGGCAGTTTCTCCGGCTTCACATCACCCGCCCATAAAACCAAACCCACTGCATCCATGAAAATCCCATCGCTCCTCGCCCTCTTCGCCACCGCCGCGCTCGCCCTCGCCGAACCGCCGCCCGCCGGCACCGCCAAAGGCACCTGCGCGAAGAACGCCGAACCCGCCGTCACGCTCGCTTTCGCTGCCGCGTTTGTGGATCAAAAAGATGAACGCAAACCCACGCTCCTCATCCTCTCCGACGTGAAGTTGCCGATGGAAAAATGGACGAGCGAGTTCGACCTCATGCGCGCCAACAAGCCCTTCAGCGGCGCGATTTTTTTCCTCGATAAAGACAACGCCGTCTTCCGCACCGACTTCTACTGGAAAGGCCGCCAGTCCAGCGTCTCCGGCTATTTCAAACTCGCGCTCGATCCGAAGAACGGGAAGGATCTCACCGGTACCGTCGCCAGCACCAGCGACGACGCGAAGGACCCGAAAGCGGACGCCGCTTTTCACGCGACGTTGAAGTAACGCTATGCGTAGGAAATGATTTTCCGCAGCCGCTCCATCTCCGCACTGGCCGCGCGCCTCCCGGATCGCGCATTCTGCGCGACCGATGAACCTCGCTCTCTACGGCGGCACTTTTGATCCCATTCACCACGGGCACCTCATCCTCGCGCGCGAGGCGGTGGAGCAGCTTGCACTGGAGCGGGTGATTTTCATTCCCGCCGGCCTCTCGCCGCACAAACTGGCGCGCATTTCCGCGCCCGCGGCGCTGCGGCGCGCGATGCTCGCGGCGGCGCTCGCGGATGAGCCGCGCTTTGTGCTCGATGACTCGGAACTCCAGCGGCCCGGCCCGAGTTTCAGCATTGATTCCGTGGAGCGCATCGCCGCCGAGTTTCCCGGCGCGCGGCTTCATTACTTGATCGGCGCGGACAACCTGCGCGAGCTACACACTTGGCGGCGCATCGACGACCTGCGCCGGCTCGTGCAGTTCGTGGTCTTTGGCCGCGGCGCGGATGACCCGGCGGCGGCGCACGGTTTTCCCACGCTCGCGCGGCGCATCGACATCTCGGCGACGGACATTCGCGCGCGGGTTGCGCGCGGGGCTTCCATTCGCTATCTCACTCCCGAGCCCGTCCGCTCGATCATCGCCGAACATCACCTTTACCAGGAACCGCCCCATCAAATCTGAACAACTCGCGCGCCTCTGCGCGCAATACGCCGCCGACAAAAAAGCCGAAGACATCATCGCCCTCGATCTGCGCGGCATCTCGACCTTCACGGATTTTTTCGTCATCTGCACCGGCACGTCCGAACCGCATTTGAAAGCGATCGCCGGGGAGCTGCGCGACCGGCTCAAGACCGACCACGGCATCACGCCGATGGCGATTGACGGCTACCCGACGAGCCAGTGGGTCGTCGCGGATTATTCCGACGTGATCGTTCACATTTTCCATGCGGAAAAGCGCCCGGTGTACGCGCTCGAAGATCTGTGGAGCGACGCGCCGCGGCTGAAGCTGGCGCTGTGAACTACGTTGTCGAAACGGAAATCCCGTGCCCGTGGTGCGGCGAGTATTTCCCGACCACGGTCGATACCTCGCAGGGCGGCTACACGACGATCGAGGACTGCGCCGTGTGCTGCCGGCCGATCGCGGTGACGATCGCGTGCGAGCCCGGAGATTTGCAGGACATGCAGGTGGAGCGCGGTTGAAATATGAATGTCGAAGTCATCAACACCGGCACCGAGCTGCTGCTCGGCAATGTGCTCAATACGCACCTCAAGTTTCTTGCGGAGGCGCTGTTTCCGCTGGGTTTGCGAATCGGGCGGCAGGTCACGGTACCTGACGGGGACTTGATTCGCGAGGCGGTGGTGGAGGCGGCGGCGCGTGCGGAGATCGTGCTTATCACCGGCGGGCTGGGGCCGACGACGGATGACATCACGCGCGAGATCGTGGCGGAATGGCTCGGGCTGGAACTCGTGCATGACGAGGAAATCATGCGCGCGATTGAGGCGCGGTTTGCGCGGCGCGCGATGCAGATGAGCCCGCGCAACCGACGCCAGGCGCAGCGCCCGCGTGAGGCGGTGGTGCTGTGGAATCATCACGGGACGGCGCCGGGGTTGTACTTTCCGCCGGTGGCGATGGGCGGGCGGATGTCGCCGCACATTTTTCTACTGCCGGGGCCGCCGCGGGAATTGAAGCCGATGTTCAATGAGAGCGTGCTGCCGATTTTGCAAAAGCTGCTGCCGGAACGGCCGGCGTTTGCGCTGCGGAGCTATCGGATCGCGGGGATGGGCGAGTCGGGTGTGGAGGAGCTGGTGGGCGAGCCGCTGCTCGCGCTGGGGCTGGAGGTGGGTTATTGCGCGCGGCCCGGCGAAGTTGATCTGCGCTTGATCGGCGGGCCGGAGGAGCTGGCGCGGGCGGAGGAGATGGTGGTGAAAAAGCTCGGCGGGCACATCGTTTCGCGGGGAGGCGAAGAACTGGAGAAAGTGGTGGTCGATCTGCTCACAGCGCGCGGCGAGACGCTGGCGATTGCGGAGTCCTGCACGGGCGGGTTTGTCGCGCATCGCGTGACGAATGTGCCGGGCGCGTCGGCGGTTTTCATGCAGGGTTTTGTGACGTATGCGAACGAGGCGAAGACGCGGGCGCTCGGCGTGGATGCGGCTTTGATCGAGGCGCACGGCGCGGTCAGCGCGGAAGTCGCGGCGGCGATGGCGGAGGGCGCGCGCGCGGCGGCGGGCGTGGATCACGCGCTGGCGACCACGGGCATCGCGGGGCCGGGCGGCGGGAGCGAGGCAAAGCCGGTGGGCACGGTGTTCATCGCGCTCGCGACGAAGCTCGGGCCGACGGTCGTGGAGCGGCACCGCTACCAGCACGAGCGCGAGACTTTCAAAAATCTGACCGCGCAGACTGCGCTCGATTTGCTCCGCCGCCGGCTGGTTTAGCGAAGGCAGCCGCCAAAAAACCATTCCGTTAATTTGGCAGTTGCACTACCCCTCGATGACGACCTTCGTCCCGACGCGCACTTTCGCATAGATGATCGGCGCGATGTCCGCAGGCAGGCGGATGCAGCCGTGCGAGGCGGCGTAGCCGGGGAGGATGCCGATGTGCATGCCGACGCCGGTTTGCGTGAGCCGACAGAACCATTTCATCGGCGCGCCCTCGTAGTGCGTGCCGCTCGGCGCGGAGTCGATCTTCGTGCTCACGCCGGCGCGGACGGTGCGCCCGCTGTGATCGACGAAGTTGCCATAGACGCTGGAGCGGTGGTTCGGGTCTTTTTCCAGCACGCTGAAACTGCCGTGCGGGGACTCGTGGCCGGCTTTGCCGGAGGAGATCGGCGAGTCGATGTAAATCTGGTCGCCGGTCATGAGATAGACGCGCTGTTTGGGCAGCGAGATGACGACGTGCGAGTTGTCCTGATTGATGACGGATTCGAGGTCTTTGTTGATCTTCGGCCCCTGCTGCCGGCCGATCATGTCGGAGGCTTTACGCATCGGGGCGTTGGGGTTGCGCGAGCCCCAGAACTGCGCGTCGGCCCGCTGCGCGAAGCCACCGAGGAGGAAGATGACCGTGAGAGTGGAGAGGAGGCGGACGCTTTTCATGCTTCGGAAAAAGATGCTGCTACATACCGGGAGCGCGGGCGGGGCGGCAATCACATAATCGGCGCGGGGTGCGGGCCGTGCGTAAAGATTGGACGGGGCGCGGGGGGCTGCGGCACCTTTTGCGCCGTGCAAAAATTTTCCCGCCGTTTCGCCCTGCTCGCCGCGCTTTGCGCCGCCGGGGCGCTGGTTTGTGCGCCGCCGCTCGCGTGCGCGGAGAAAAAAGAGCCGCCGCCCGAGGCTCCGCCGCCGGCGCAGCCGCTGGCGGTGAAGGTGGCGCGCGGGGAGACGGCGGAGATCGCGCTGCGCATTTACGGACGGAAAAACGAGCCGCTGAAATATGTCATCCGCACTCCGCCGAAGTCGGGAAAACTGACCGAGCCGAAGGTGGTGGAGCGCGAGGTCAGCACGGTGATCTATACGCCGCCGGCGGACCTCGCGGTCGCGCGCGACCGTTTCACCTACGCGGTGCAAAACGGCGCGGGCGTGTCGGCGGCGGTGGAGGTGGTCATCACGATCGTCGATCAGCCGCCGCAACTGGCGCTGCCCGGCGCGCTCGATTTTGCGCCGATGCTCGCGGGGGCGACGGCGGCGAAGACGCTGGAGATCACGAATCGCGGCGGCGGGCTCGCCGAGGGAAAGGCGGAGGTGGAGGCGCCGTGGAAAATCGAGGGCTCGGCGAATTACCGGCTGGGTGCGGGTGCGCGCGCGGTTTTCAAAATCATCTTCGCGCCGGAGAAGGGCGGCGTGTTTGAGAGCGCGGTGCGTTTCAGCTCGCAACTCGAAACCAGCGTGCGCGTGCGCGGCGAGGCGCTGGAGGCGATAGCCGCCATGCCCGCGAGCATCGTTTTGCAAAACGCGGCGGGCGATGCGGTGCGCGCGGGGGCGTTTGAGCTGACCAACCAGACGGACGAAGAGCACCGCGTGACGCTGAGCGGCGGGGCGCGGCTGCAGGTGC
>JANXSB010000326.1 GCA_025352865.1 Chthoniobacter sp.
CGCCGGTTTGGATGAAAAGGCCGGTGCCATCCGTGGCGATGGCCAGCCCGCCGTTCGGGTCAGTCATCGAAAGCGAACCCGCGCTAAGGTTGTAGGTGCTCGTGTTATTCGGCCAGTGCCCGAGCCGGAAGCCCGCGCCTTCGCCGGAGTTTCCGGTGACGGTGACGCTGCCGCCGCTTTGATTCACGGTGTTCGTCTGAAAAGCGCCGCCCCAGTTTTCCCCCATGCTCATGGTGCCGGTGGTAATGACGACGGTGTCCTTGATATTCAGCGTGCCGCCGCCGCTGCCGGGGACGCCGTTGAGCACGTCATTGATGCCGATGCCGAGATAGCCGGTGGTGTAGGTGCCCGAGCCGCTCAATGTCAGCACACCGCCCGCCGCCTGAATGCCGCCGCTCGCGGCCGCGCCGCCCGTGAGTTCCATCGTCCCCTCACCGATCTTGTAAATGGTCGCCCCACCGCCGCTCTCGGTCATCGCCGCGCTGATGAAAAGGTCGGTGGTCGCGGCCCCATCGGCCACATTGGCGATGAATTTGGAGTTCGCGTCGGCACGAACGTTGATCCGCCCGGAGATGGTCGCGGAGGTCGTGCTGGCAAAGGTGGTCAGCGTGCTGTTGCCCCACTCATAGCGGTCGCCGGTCGCGGAGCTGACCCCGCCGTTCACCTTCAGCTCGCCGCCAGTCATGTTCACTGCGGCGTTCCAGATGTGGTTCATCCCGCCCACCGAGTTCACGAGTCCGCCATTGATGTTCAGCACATCCACCTTCGTCCCATTGTTGTAGCCGAAGATGGCCCCGCCCGTTCCCGTCGCCCGCAGTTCGGCGTTGAGGTTCACCGTGACCGTGCCGCGGATGCCGCCGTCCCCGCCGTTCTGACCGGAGACATTGAGCACGCCGCCATTGACGGTCGCGCCGGTGACGAACGAACTGGCATTCGAGATGGCCAGCGTGCCGTTGCCGTTCTTGGTCAGGCCACCACCGCCGTTCACCGCGCCGCTGAGCGTGGTGTCAAAGCCGTTGCTGTCGAAAATGATGCCGCTGCCGCCGGTCATGAGGTGCATCTCGAGATTCGAGTTCCAAGCCGTCGTCGAGTGAATCGTCCCGCCGCCGAGCTGGATGTCGTAGCTGTTCAGCGTGCCGGGGTTGCTGGTCTTGAAGCCGTTGACGCCGAGGTTCAGCAGACCGGCGTTCATTTTGAAAAAACTCTCCCCGCCGCCCGCGACGCGCGTCTGCATGGTGATGCCATGCGCGGTGATGATGCCGCCGTTCATGTTGAACGTCCCGGAGCTATCAACCCCGAGGATGAAGCTGCCGACCGAGCCTTCGCTGCCATCGCCCGCCGCACCCGTCATGGTAATTGTCCCGCCACTCATTGTGTAGTCATTCGAAGCCCCGCCCGCCTGCGGCCAGTGGCCGAGGCGGAATTGGCCGGAGATATTCACATTGCCGCCGGTTTGGATGACGTGGCCGGAGGCACCGTCCCACTCGCCAAGGTGAAAGGCGTTCACGTTGATCGTGGTGCCCGCGTTGATGAAGGCGCGCCCGTAGCCGTTGTTCAGGGCGGTGGCGTCGATGTTGGCGTTCTTGTTTTCGCCAATGTAAATCGTCCCGACGTTGTAGGTGCCCGCGCCGAAAGTGTAGCCGCTCGTCGGGGTGCCGGAATTGCCGACGGCGAGGATCATCAGCCCCGCATCGAGCACCGGGCCGAGGATATTGAAGCTCCCCGAAGTGTGGACGAAAATCCGGTTCCCGCCATTGCTGACCGGCACGCCGTTGGCGTCCCAGTTTGCGGCGTCAGTCCAGGTGCTGTTGCCGGTGTTGGCCGTCCAGTGGTAATCGACCGCTCGCGCGGCGATGGGGAGCGCGAGAAGGGTGGCGATGCCGGCAGTAAGGATTCGAGGTGCGTTCATAAACGTAAGGGCGGTGTTGGGGAACTTGCTGGGAGGTGTCTCCGCCGCATCAACGGCGGATATGAACCTGCGCACCTAAAGCACATTCCCGATTCATCGGAAACGACTATGTTCCTGAAAATTCACTTGGTGCGACGACGCAAGGCACGGCCCATTCGCGGCCTCCCGCGCACGCCGGGATTGCCGCGGACCAGCGGGGCGCTTAGCGTGCCGCCCGATGTCCACGCCGGAAAAATTCGAGCACTACGAATTGCTCAAGCGCGACGACGGCACCTTCGTCGAGCTGGGCCACGGCGCGATGGGCATGACCTACAAGGCCTTTGACACGAACCTGCGCTGCGCCGTGGCGCTCAAGGTCATCAGCGCCGCGTATCTCAACGACCCGACCGCCGCCGAACGCTTTCTCCGCGAGGCCCGCGGCGCGGCGCAGCTCCGGCATCGCAACGTCGCGTCCGTCTTTCACCTCGGGCGGCACGGTGAGTCGTATTTCTACTCGATGGAATTCATTGAGGGCGAAACCGTGGACGCACTCGTGAAGCGCGACGGGCCGCTCGACGCGGTCACCGCGATCGAGATCACCGCGCAGGTCGCCAGCGCGCTCATCGCCGCGCACAAGCAGGGTCTCGTGCATCGCGACATCAAACCCTCGAACCTCATGCTCATCCGCGAGGACGACGGCGAGCTGCTCGTGAAAGTGATCGACTTCGGCCTCGTGAAATCCGCGCTCATCGGCTCGACCGCCGGCGCGCTCACGACCACGGGCTTTGTCGGCACGCCGTATTTCGCCAGCCCGGAGCAGCTCGACCAGCGCAGCGAAGACATCCGCTCGGACATCTATTCGCTCGGCGTCACGCTCTGGTTCATGCTCACGGGCAAGCCAACTTTCATGGGCTCAGTCGCGAGCGTCATCGCGCAGCATCTGGACAAAACGCCGGAGTTTGAATCGCTCGCCGTGCTGCCCGTGGGCGTGGTCGCGGTGCTGCGGCGGATGCTGGAAAAGGACGTGGAGAAGCGCATCCAGACGCCGGCGGAATTGCGCGCGGAACTGCGGAGCTGCCTCGAAACGCTGAAGGCAGCGCAGAGCGCGCGCGGGCCTGCGCCGCAGACGGTCACGTACGACGAGGCGTTTGAAACCATCGGCCTCAGCAGCACGCACGGGCTCGTGGAAAGGCCGCGCGTCGGCGCGCTCGTCGCCGAGCGATACCGGCTGATCGAGGACCTCAACCCCGCGAATCCGAACCGCACATTTCACGCCGAGGACGTGACGCTGAAACGCCGCGTGCGCGTGAAGATCGTGCGCGGCGAGGGCGCGGAGTTTGTGCAGATCGAGGGCGGCGCGGCGCGATTGAAAAACGCGGCGCATCCCAATTTCATCGAGGTGCTTGCCGTCGGACGCACCGCCGGTTTTGGGTTTGTGGTTTTCGAGTGGCTGGAGGGTTTTGCACTCGTGGAGCTGCTCCGCGCGCGGCGTGAACTCACGCTCCGCGAAACGCTCCTGCTGCTCGCGCAGATCGCGCCCGCCGTGGATGCCGCGCGCGCCGCGGAGCTGCGGCTGGAATTGGATTTGCGCCATGTGCTCGTGCATTTCCCGGACGGTTTCGAGGAGCCGAATGCGAACGTGATTTTGCGCTGCCCGCTCGCCGAATGGCCCGCCTTCGTCGTGAAGCTGAATCCGCTCGGCGGCGCGCGCGAGGACGAGGCGGCGCTCACGGCGGCATGCGACCAGACGCAGGTCGCCGGTGCGAAATCCGGCGGCGATGTCGTGCAGCTCGGCGCGCTTGTGTGCGAGCTGCTCGGCGGAAAACCCGGCGGATTTTCGCCGCTGGCGAATGTCCCCGAGCAGGGCAATGACGTGCTGCGCCGCTGCGTTTCGCCGGAGGATACCTACTCCACCGCGCAGGATTTCGTGACTGCGCTCAGCGGCGTCTCCACGAACGAACCCGCCCGCACCACCGCCGCGCCGCATCGGCCCGCGCCATCGCCAGACAGGACCGCCGCGCCACCCGCCGCCCGCCCGCCCGCGCCTTCACCGCCCGCTGTCACGGTGCCGCCAACTGCGGCGAAAAAGCCCGTGGTTGCTGTGTTCATCGGCATCGCCGCGTTGCTCGCCGCCGGTGCGGCTTGGCATTTCAGTCATCCCGCGACGCCCGCCGCAGACACATCCAGCCAGCCCGGCGCGACACCTTCCACCAAACCCGTCGTCGCCGCGCAGCGCCAGCCGCCGCAGCCCGGCAAGCCTTGGAAGAACAGCCTCGACATGCGCTACGTGCCGCTCGGCGAGATCTGGTTTGCAACTGCCGAGACGCGTGTGCGGGACTACCAGGCATTCAATGATGCGCGCCGCTACGACCTCACCGGCGGAATGGTTTCGCACCAGCGCGACGGGCTCAAAGAGCACAACCACACCTGGCAGAATCCCGGCTTCCCGCAGTCGCCCGAGCATCCGGTGGTCGGAGTTTCGTGGGACGACGCCCAGCTTTTCTGCGAGTGGCTGACCGCGAAGGAACGCGCAGAGGGCGCGCTCACCGGCGCGCAGGAATACCGCCTGCCGACCGATCGCGAATGGAGTGCGGCCGTGGGACTGCCGGTGGAAAACGGCGCGACGCCCGAGGAGCGCAGCGGGAAAATCAAAGGCGTCTGGCCGTGGGGAAAAACCTGGCCGCCGCCGGCGAACGCGGGCAACTACGCGGGCGCGGAGGCGAAGGCCGGTGCGCCGGATAATTTCGCGGTGATTCCAAACGGATGGCGCGACGCCTTTCCGCGCACGCGCCCGGTGCCGGCGGACGCCGCAGCCATCTCCGACCTCGGCGGCAATGTGTGGGAATGGTGCGCCGATTTTTTCAACAAGAGCACCAAGTGGCGCGTGCTGCGCGGCGGCTCGTGGGCGACTTCGCGCGCCGACGAAATGCTCTCGTCGCACCGCCTTGGTTTCGATTCGAGCTTCCGGCAGGATGACGTCGGCTTCCGCTGCGTCATCGCCACCGACGACGGCAACCGCTGACTTATGAAACTGCTCCGCTTCAACCTCATCTTTCTCCCGCTCCTCGCGCTCGCACTCGGCGCGGTCGCCTATACCGCGCACCGGCTCCTGCTCGAAAACGCGCGCAAGCAGATCGTGGAAAACGCGCGCATCATGATGGAGACGGCGACCTCCAGCCGCACCTACACCACGAAGCAGGTCGCGCCGCTGCTCCAGCAGAAGAATTTCAAACTCCAGTCGGCCATCGCCGAGTTTCAAAAGACGCTCAACGAACTGCCGAAGGACGCCGACCCGGTGATCCCGAAGGACGTCCACTACACGAGCGCGAAAAAAGCCTACATGCTCGGCCAGCAAAAGCTCCTCGACGCGCAGCAGCAGCTCATCGAGTCCGTGAAAAACAAACCCGCCGAGCTGCTCGACAAGGAGTTTCATCCGCAGTCCGTGCCCGCCTTTGCGGCGACGGAAATTTTCACCTACCTGCGCGGCAACTATCCCGACTATTTTTACAAGGAAGCCACGCTCAACCCGACGAACCCGCGCGACCGCGCGACCGATTGGGAGGCGGACATCGTGAACCGTTTCCGCGGCAACCCGACGCTCACCGAATACCTCTACACGCGCGACACGCCCGCCGGCCCGGCGCTCGTGCTCG
>JANXSB010000544.1 GCA_025352865.1 Chthoniobacter sp.
CAGCGAATCCTCCACCGCCAGCACCTCCGCCAGCGTGCCCTGCGCCACGAGTGCGCCGCCGCGCGCACCCGCGCCGGGGCCGAGGTCGATGACGTGATCGGCGCAGCGGATCGTGTCCTCATCGTGCTCCACCACGATCACCGAATTTCCCAAATCGCGCAGCCGCCGCAGCGTGCCGATGAGCCGGTCATTGTCACGCTGATGCAAGCCGATGCTCGGCTCATCCAAAACATACAGACAGCCCGCAAGACCTGATCCTATCTGCGTCGCCAGCCGGATGCGTTGCGCTTCGCCGCCACTCAGCGTCCCGCTTTCGCGATCGAGCGAGAGGTAGCCGAGCCCGACTTCCACGAGGAAACTCAGTCGCGCCGCAATCTCCCGCCGCACCTCGCTCGTGATGAAACGCTGCTGCTCGTTGAACGCGAGCGTCTCCACAAAACGCAGCGCGTCGGTGATCGAGAGCCGGCAGAATTGGTAGATGTTGAGCGGCTTCAAATCGCCCTCGACCGTCACCGCCAGAATCTCCGGCTTGAGCCGCGCGCCATTGCACACCGAGCACGTCCGGCGGCTCATGTATTGCCGGATGCGCTGGCGCGAAAGCTCGCTATCCGTCGTCTCGTACAAATGCTGAATCGAAGCCACGAGCCCATCGAACGGCTTCTCCACTTTCTCCCGCTTCCCATTTTCGCCCCACGAAAAAACCAGCGCGCGCTCGCCCGTGCCATGCACCAGCGCCTCTTGGAAAGGCGCGGGCAGCGCGTCATACGCCGCGTCCATCGACACGCGGAATTCCTTCGCCAGTGACGTGAGCACGCCTTGGTAATAGCCCTGCATGCGCTTGTTCGCCTTTGCCCACGGCGCGACCGCGCCCCCGGCCAGCGACTTTTCGCGATCGGGGATCATCAGGTCTGCATCGCACACCAGCTCCGTGCCGAGTCCGTGGCACGCGGGGCACGCGCCGAAGTGCGAGTTGAACGAAAAGTGTTTAGGCGTCAGCTCCGGCAGCGTGAAGCCGGTGTCGGGATTGCTGAAATCCGTCGAGTAGCGGTGTGCCTCCCAGCGCTCCGGTTCCGCGCCTTCGACGCGCCGCAAAACCACGACCTTGCCACCGCCCCATTTCAGCGCCGTGTCCACGGAATCAGCGAGCCGCGTCCGCACGCCCTCGCGGATCACCAGCCGATCCACCACCACCTCGATCACATGCCGCTCGCCCTTGCTCAGCCGGATCGGCTCGGGCCGCGCCAGCTCGATGATCTCGCCATCCACCCGCACGCGCACAAAGCCCTCGCGCTTCAATTTCTCGATCACATCGCGGAACTCCCCCACCTCGCTTTGCACAATCGGCGCGAGCACCACGATGCGGCTGTCCACGGGATAAGCCACGATCTTGTCCACCACCTGCTCCGGCGAGAGCTTGAAAATCGGCGCACCGGTTTTAGGATCGTGCGGCTGTCCGACGGCGGAAAAAAGCAGCCGCAGATAATCGTAAATTTCCGTCGTCGTCGCGATGGTCGAGCGCGGATTTCCCCCCGAGCTGCGCTGCTCGATGGCGATGGCCGGCGACAGCCCCTCAATGAAATCCACGTCTGGTTTCTGCATCTGGTCCAGAAACTGCCTTGCATAGGCCGACAAGCTCTCCACGTAGCGCCGCTGGCCCTCCGCATAGAGCGTGTCAAACGCCAGCGACGACTTGCCCGAACCACTCAACCCTGTGATCACGACCAGCTTTTCCCGCGGAATCTCGTGTGAGAGGTTCCTGAGATTATGCTGGCGAGCCCCGGTGATCTTAATTACTTGTGCTGGCATTTCCGCCGTCGGTTAAAACCGCAAAGCAAAGCACAATCCCAAATCCGTCTCCAGAGGTAACTAGCGATGTCCGATCAAACTTTCCAAATGACCCGTGAAGAACTGCAGGCCATCCACGAAAAATTTCGTGAGGTGAAGCACAACATCAACAACACCCTCGCCGTCATCATGGCGCTCTCCGAGCTGGCGCAGCGCAACCCCTCGCACTACGAGAAGCTCGCCAAAGCCGTCCTCCAGCGCGGCCCCGATGTGGTGCAGCAGATGCAGGATTTCCAGACGATGCTCGCCGCGAAGCTCAAGGGCGACGCCGCTCCGACGAGCACCCCACCGGCTTCGGGGATTTTTTAAGGGTTCGGTTTTTCCGAGGATCGAGGCTCGACTCGACGTATGAACCGCGAACTCACGACCCATGACCGCCAAACCCCTCCCCTTCGCCTGCGCCCTCGCGCTGACGCTGAATCTTTTCGCCGCCGAGCCCGCCGCGGAGATCGACGCGCGGCTCGCCGAACTCACCAAAACCCATCCCGTCGCCGTCACCGCGCTCGTCTCGCGCGATGGCAAAATCATTTACGAAAAGGCCGTCGGCCTCGCCGATCTCGAGCACCACATCGCCGCCACGCCCGCGACGAAATTCCGCATCGGCTCGATCACCAAGCAATTCACCGCCGCCGCCATCCTGCGCCTCGCCGAAGATGGAAAGCTCGCCCTCGACGATCCGCTCGCGCGTTTCTTCCCCGACTTTCCCGGCGCGGAAAAAATCACCGTCCGCCAGCTCCTCACCCACACCTCCGGCCTGCACAGCTACACCGACAAGCCCGGCTTTTTGCAAAGCGTCACCACGCCCATCGCGCCGGAAAAACTCCTCGCGTCTTTGCGCGACGACCCGCCGGATTTCGCGCCCGGCGCGGGCTGGCGCTATTGCAACAGCGGCTACTTTCTCCTCGGCGAAATCGTCGCCAAAATCTCCGGCAAACCGCTCGCGGATTATCTGCGCGAGGAATTCTTCGAGCCCATCGGCATGAAGGACACCGGCACTTTCCGCAACGACAAGCCGCCCGCCGACGCCGCGCTCGGCTACTCCCTGGCCGACGGCAAACTGACTCGCGCCCTCGACTGGGACATGACCTGGGCCGGCGGCGCGGGCGCGCTCTACTCCACCGTCCGCGACCTGCAGCTCTGGAATGAAGCCGTCTTCAACCGCCATGTGCTCAGCGACGCCTCGCTCAAAGCCGCGCTCACCCCGGTCACGCTGCCGCCCGGCGCGCAGGGCATGCGCTACGGTTTCGGCTGGGCCATGGGCGAATTGCGCGGCCTGCAAATCATCGACCACAGCGGCGGGCTCAACGGCTTCCAAAGCTACCTCGTGCGCTATCCAGCGCAGAAGGTCACCATCGCCGTCCTCGCCAATGCCGAAGCCGCGCCGCCCGGCCTCGTCCCTGCCACGCTCGCCCACGAGATCGCCGAAAAATTTCTCGCCGCCGACCTCCCGCCCGCACCCACGGTCGATCCGAAAGCCGACCCCAAAACCTTCGCCACCTACGCCGGCGAATACGATTACGGCACCGCCATCATGACGATCTCCGTCGACACCGATCACCTCTTCGCCCAGCTCGCCGGCCAGCCCCGATTCGAGATCTTTCCCAGCGCGCCCGACCATTTTTTTTGGCGGGCCATCGACGCGCAGATCGTCTTTTTGAAAAACGAAAAAGGTGAAATCACCGCCGCCGAGCACCACCAAAACAGCACCAGCTTCAAAGCTCCGAAACTCCCGCCCGCGCTCAAGCTCTCCGACGCCGTGCTCGACGCCATCACCGGCGGTTACGACTACGGCCGCGGCGCAGTCCTCACGATCACGCGCGACGGCAGCCAGCTCTCCGCCCAGCTCACCGGCCAGCCGAAATATCCCATCTACCCGAAATCTGAGACCGAGTTTGTCTGGCGCATCGTGCCCGCCAGCGTCGAGTTCGCGAAAGGCGCGGACGGCAAAGTGACCAAGGCCACGCATCACCAGGGCGGCGCGACCTTCGACGCGGCGAAGATCCGGTAGCCGCCTAAACTCCCTCCGCTTTTCCGCCGTCTGGTCTTGCCTGCGCGAAAAAGACCCGACATGTTTTTTCCATCCCGCGCGATCCCGCCGCGGGTGCCAAACTTCAATAATCGCCAATCACAATGTCTGAAAAAATCGCTGTCGTCGGAGTCGGTCGCATGGGTGCAAACATGGCGCGGAGGCTGAAGGAATCAGGCTTCGCAGTCACCGCCGTCTTTGACGCCCACCCGCCGCTCGCCACCGCGCTCGCCGCCGAACTCGGCTGCGCCGCGCCCGCCACGCTGCCCGAGGTCACGGCGGCGGCGGACATCATCATCACGGTCGTCACGGACGACGAGGCGATGGACGACATCTTCGGTTCCGTCGGCAGCGGTAACGCTTCGCTGCTCGCCAGCGCGAGCGGCGTGGCCGTGGCGGAAGGCACGCTTTTCATCAACTGCGCGACGGTTTCCCCCGGCACGCACGAGCTGGTGGAGAGCCGCTGCGAGGAAGCCGGCGCGCAATCGCTGGAAGCGTGCATGGCGTCGAGCATCACGCAGGCGCGCGAGGGCACGCTGTATCTCATGTGCGGCGGAAAAGCGGAGGCGTATGAGCGCGCGAAGCCGGTGCTGGAAAAACTGTCGGCATCGCTGCGCTACATCGGCGGCACGGGGCAGGCGGCGAAGGTCAAGGCGCTCGTGAACATGGTGATGAACATCAACACCGCCGGGCTCGCCGAAGGGCTCGGGCTGGGCGATGCGCTCGGGCTCGACCTCACGATGCTGCGCGAGGTTTTTTCGCAAACCGGCGCGGCCTCACGCGTGCTCGTGACCGACGGCGAGGACATGCAGAACCGCGACCACTCGTGCTTTTTCTCCGCCGCCCACGCGGCGAAGGACAGCGGCATCGCGCTCCAGCTCGGCCGCGCCGCCGGGCTCGATCTCCCGCTCGCGGAAGCGACGAAGGCGCAGTATGACCGGATGGTTTTCGAAGGGCTCGGCGAGCTGGACAAATCCGGCATTGCAGAGCTGACCTTCAAAGGCCGGCACGAGTGAGGAAGCTGTTGCCATCGGCGCGGGGCAGACGTTAGCTGCCGATGCCATGAAACTCCCCCGCACTTTCCTCCGCCTC
>JANXSB010000565.1 GCA_025352865.1 Chthoniobacter sp.
ACGCCCGAATACGGCGCGCCGCTCGTCGTCCTCGGCGCGCCTTTGACCATCGACGCCGACGCTTTCAAAACGGCGGGCGGCGACCTCGAAAGCAAGCTCCGCCTCATCTGCGAGCGCGTGCATGCGTATGGCGAGGTCGGCCCGCGCGAAAAAATCTAACCCCAAAAACTCCACCATGATCGGCCTCGTCAATTACTCCTCCGAACCTCACTCCGTCGAACTCCGCGAACTCCCTCAGCCGGACATCGGCGAGGAGGATGTGCTTGTCGCCGTCCAGGCAGTGGGCGTGTGCGGCAGCGACCTGCATCAGTACACGGGCCAGCACAGTTGGAAGGTGAATTATCCCGTCGTCCTCGGGCACGAATTCGGCGGCATCATCGCGCAGGCGGGGAAGCGCGTGCGCAAGTTTCGCGAAGGCGACCGCGTGGTCAGCGAGACGGCGGCGGTGCTCGATCTCGATTCCCCTTTCACCCGCGCCGGCCAGTACAATCTCGACCCGAACCGCCTCGGCTTCGGCTACGGCGTGCATGGCGCGATGACCAAATTCGTCCGCGTGCCCGAGCGCTGCCTGCACCGCGTGCCGGATGCGCTGCCATTTGAAAAAGCCGCGCTCACCGAGCCGTGCTGCGTGGCTTACAATGCCGTCTGCATGAACGCCCACATCCGCCCCGGCGACAGCGTCGTGGTCATCGGTCCCGGCCCCATCGGCCTGCTCTGCGCGATGATGGCGCGGCTCTGCGGCGCGTCGCCACTCATCGTCGTCGGCGTGAAAGCGGACGCGAAACGTCTCGCGGTCGCGCGCACCATCGGGGCCACGCACACCTTCGGCGAGCACGGCGAAGACGTGGCCGCGGAGGTGAAAAAACTCGGCGACGGCTACGGCGTGGACGTGGTCATCGACGCCGCCGGCGTGAGCACCACGCTCAAGCTCGCGCTTGATCTCGTGCGCCCCGCCGGGCAGATCAGCAAAGTCGGCTGGGGCCGCGATCCGCTCGGCTTCTCGCTCGACTCGCTCGTGCAAAAAAACATCACCCTCCGCGGCAGCTTTTCGCACAACTGGCCGATGTGGGAGAAAGTCCTCGCCATGCTCGCCAGCGGGCAAATTGACCTCACCCACATCCTCAACCGCACCGCCCCGCTCGAAGACTGGAAGAGCTGTTTCGACCAGATGCACAGCGGGGATTTGGTGAAGGCGGTGCTCAAGCCGTGAGCGCGGACCTCGGATTGAAAGGGAAGGCCGCGCTCGTCACCGGCTCGGCTTCCGGGATTGGCGAGGCGATTGCGCGGCGGCTGGCGGCGGAGGGTGCGCGGGTCATCGTTCACGGACCGCTTTCGCGCAGCGGGGAGGCGGAGAAAGTGGCGCGCGAAATTCGCGACTCGGGTGGCGAGGCGGAGGTGGAATTGGCGGAGCTGACGGACGCGGCGGAGTGCGCGCGGCTGATCGCGGCGAGCATCGCGCGGCTGGGGCGGCTGGATATTTTGGTGAACAACGCGGGCATTTCCCCGCGCGGCGATTTGGAAAAAACGGATGCGGAGTTTTTCGACCGCGTCATCGCCGTGAACCTGCGCGCGCCGCTGCTGCTCATCCGCGCGGCGCTCCCCCACTTCAAGGCAAACGGCGGCGGGCGCGTGCTGAATATCGGCTCGATCAACGCCTACTGCGGCGAGGCGGGGCTGCTCGCGTACTCGGTCAGCAAAGGCGGGTTGACCACGCTGACGCGCAATCTCGCCGACGCCCACGGGCGCGACGGGCTGCGCGTGAACCAGATCAATCCCGGCTGGGTGCTGACCGCGAATGAGCATGCCATCAAGGTTCGCGAGGGATTGAGCGAGGATTGGTTCCGCCAGATTCCGCGCGAGCATGCACCAGGCGGGCGCATCTTCCAGCCGGAGGAGATCGCGCATTTCGCGGTGCAGTTCCTCGGCGCGCAGGGCGAACTGGTGAACGGCACAGTCATGGAACTGGAGCAGTTCCCGATGATCGGACGCAATGTGGTGAAGGCCGCTGGGTTCTGAAACCCTCTCCATTCCGGCAGAGGTTTGTCTGGTTCCGCGCTCTCACGCGGTTCCCGTTTATCAAAGCAATCCTCGCCTTCGTCGCCAGAAGCCGTCCGGCACGTAGCGGGCTGGACCGGGTGAGGGGGAGCTTGACCGGCGGCGTGGCTCTGCTGTCATTTCCGCTCCATGGACCCGACCGCAGATGAATCACCGCCTACCCAGGCTCCGCCGAGCCGCTGGGGACAGGCGACGCTGGGTGACGCGGGTGCGATGGCGGAACTGGCGGGCAGTTATTGGTATTGCGTCTATGTCTGGTGGCGGCGTGCGGGACTGGATGCGGAGGCGGCGACCGCGGCGACGCTCGCGAGTTTTTCCCGATGGACCACGGCGGAGCTGCCGAGTGCAGAGGACAGCGGCGCGGGTGTGATGCGCGAGTGGCTGCCTGCGCGGCTCGCTGAGCTGGCGGCGAAGGGCTGGGAATTTGAGGGCGAGCCGGTAATCGCGATCGAGCCGGAGTGGGCCGAGCGGCATTATGCGGACGAGCCGGAAGGCGAGCCGGACGCGATTTTTCACCGCCGCTGGACGCTCACGGTGCTGGAGTTCACGATGCAGTCGCTGCGGGCGGAGTACGGGGAAAGGGGACAGGAGACTCTCTTTGCGGAAACGTCGCCGTTCATCGGATTCGACGATGCGACCGAGGGGCAGTACGCCGCCGCGGCGGACCGCGCGGGGATGACTGTCGGCGCGCTGCGGATTGCGGTTTTCGAATTCCGGACGCGCCATCGCGAACTGCTCCGCATTTTTGTGGGGGACACGGTGGCCGATCCGTCGAATGTCGGCGGCGAAATCACGGCGCTGCTTTGCGTCTGCGATCTGCCGGCTGCCCCGCACGCGCGTCCCGCGCCGCTGCCCACGTCGATCCGCACTTTCAAACCCGACGAGCTGCTCGCGCGTGCGATGAACACCGTGCAGATGACGAGCGGCGGTGTGGGCAAATGGAAGACGCCGAGCGATGAGGAAGTCGCGCGGCTTTTCCCGCAGTACGAGATGCTCGGCATCATCGGGCGCGGCGGGATGGGGGCGGTTTATCGGGCGCGGCAGGTGGCGCTGGACCGGGAGGTGGCGATCAAGCTCCTGCCGCTCGAGGTGAGCGTGGACCAGGCGTTCGCCGACCGTTTCGTACGGGAGGCGCGGGCGATGGCGAAACTGAGCCACCCGAACATCATCTCGGTTTTCGATTTCGGCACGACGGCCGAGGGGCACCTGTTTTTTGTCATGGAGTACGTCGAGGGCGCAAATGTCTCGCAGATCATCCGCGGGCCAGGGCTTGGGCCGGATCAGGCGGTGGCCATCGTGGGGCAGGTCTGCACGGCGCTGGCTTATGCGCATGGGAGGGGCGTGGTCCACCGCGACATCAAGCCGGCGAATGTGATGGTCGGGACCGACGGCGTGGCGAAGGTCGCGGACTTCGGGCTCGCGCGTGTGGAAGGTGCGGACCCGGCGGAGTACGGCCAGACCGTGGCGGGCACGATCATGGGCACAGCGGAATACATGGCTCCTGAGCAGAAGCGCGGGATGGCGGTGGATCATCGCGCGGACATCTACAGCGTGGGCGTGATGCTTTACGAGATGCTCTGCAAGGAGCCGCCGCAGGGTGCGTTCGAGCCGCCGAGCCAGCGCGCGGGGTGCGATGCGCGACTCGATCAGATCGTGCTCAAGGCCATGCACCGCACGCCGGAGGGCCGTTATCAGTCCACCACGGAAATGAGGATGGACCTCGAAGCCTCGCGCACGCCGCTCCCGGTGGCGCCGCAGCGCCGCGTTCCGCCGCCGCGAGGGAACCGCCCGCCGCTCGCTCCGCCGCCGAAGGAATCTCACACCGGCTTGCTCGTCGGCGTCGTCATCGTGGCCCTCGTGGCGGGTGCGCTTTTTCTGCTCAATCAGAAACCAACTCCACCCGACAGGCAGGCAGCTCGCGCCGCGAAGGCCAGCACCCCGGTGCCGGTTGCGCCGCCCGACTCCTCCGTCATCACCCCGCCAGTGCCTCCCGTCGCCGTGAAGTCCGAGGTCATGCCGGAGGCCGTGCCGCCGGAAAAACCGCCCGCGCTTCCGAGCGAACCCCTCACCGGGCCGAAAGATCTCCTCGCCGGCGTGGACGTGGCGCGGGACGCCATGAAGGGTCAGTGGCAGATGACGCCCGAGGGATTGCAGGTGAAATCCGGCGAGGGGAGCAACGTCGCGCTTCTCGCTTTCAGCTACGCCCCGCCGGAAGAATACGATTTTGAAATTGAGTTCACGATTCAGGACGGGAAACGCGAGGTCACGCAGGTGCTGCCGCTCCACGGTCAGTCCGTCCTTTGGAAAATGGGGTTCAATACGGATGACCCAACGTTTTTTAGTTTCGGCGACAAACTCGATGGCAAATATCCCGATTCTTCAAGTCGGACCGAGGCGGTCGTCCGCCGGTCGCGGCTGAAATTGAACCAGCGCTACCGCAGCTTGGTCGAGGTGCGGCACGATTACATCCGCGCGCTGCTTGATGGCGAGGAAGTATTGCGCTGGAGCGGAGACTCCCAGCGCTTCTCAGTCGATCGCACTTACAGGCTGAACGATTGGCGGAAGTTCGGTTTGGGAGATTGGAGCAGCACGGTCCTTTTTCACAAAGCCATTGTCCGGCCACCCGGTACCGCCACGATCCCGCCACCGATC
>JANXSB010000566.1 GCA_025352865.1 Chthoniobacter sp.
CGTGTGCTTCGAGAGCGGTTCGTAGAGCTTGATCGTGCCCGCACCCATCACCGTCTGGAGTTCGTCGAGTTGCTTCACGTCCGCGGCGAGGATCGAGCCGGCTTCGTGGATGTTACCCGCGCCGAGGCTGAGCACGCAGTCACCGGGTTCGAGCTGCCGGCCGATTTCGAGCGCGAGCTTTTTCCGGTCGGGTTGAAAGCTCGCGCCGTCGTGGCCCTCGCGGATCATTTCATCGACGATGGTCTGCCCGCTCACGCCGGGAATCGGCTCCTCGCTCGCGGCATAAACGTCCGCGATCACCGCCACATCGGCGTGATGAAACGCGCGACCGAACTCCGCCTTCAGCTTTTGCGTACGCGAATAGCGGTGCGGCTGAAACATGCAGAGCACTCGCTTGCGGCCCGTGTTCTTCGCCGTCGCCAGCGTCGCCTTCACCTCGCTCGGGTGGTGCCCGTAGTCGTCCACGATCATGTAGCGGTCGCTGCGGTACTTGATTTCAAAACGCCGCCGCGCGCCGCGGAACGACTCCAGCGCCTCGGCGATTTTTGCGAACGGCACGCCGAGCTCCGTCGCGAGTGCGATAACGCTGACGGCATTGCTCACGTTGTGCCGGCCCGGCACGTTCAGCGTGATCGCGCCGAGCGGCTCGCCACCGCGCAGCACGCGGAAGTGCGATTGGAAGTCCTTCGTATGCACGTCGTCGAAGCGGTAGAACGCGGTGTGCGATTCGCCGTAGGAAATCGCGCCGGGATGACCGCCGCACACGCGCGGCGCGTGCGCGTCGTCGGCGGAGTAGATGACCTTCCCGCGCGTCTGGCTGAGCAGTTGGTTGAAGACGACCTCGATGGCCGCGAGGTCGGCGTAATAGTCGAGATGCTCCTCCTCGATGTTCAGCACGATGGCGTGCTCGGGATGGTAAAAGGCAAGCGTGCCGTCGCTCTCATCGCCCTCGGCCACGAAGTATTCACCTTGCGGATCCCAGTTGGCATTCGTCCCGAGAATCGGAATCTCCGCGCCAACATAATGCGACGGATGCAGCCCGCCGACTTTAAGAACATGCGCGGCCATCGACGAGGTCGTGGTCTTCCCGTGCATGCCGCAGATGACGATGCCCTTTTTGCAATTCAGAATCGCCGCCAGCGCGTCCGCGCGGCGCACCATGTTGCGCCCGGTCCTCAGCGCCTCGTCGTACTCCGCGTTGCCCGGACGGATCGCCGACGAAAAAATGATGAGGTCGGCATCGGCAACATTCGCTGCCGCCTGACCGGAGAAAAAGCGCAGCCCGAGTTTTTCCAGCCGGTCGATCTCGACGGTGCGCGCTTTGTCCGAGCCGCTGACGGTGTGGCCGAGCGCCATGAGCAGGCCGGCGATGCCGCTCATGCCGGAGCCTGCGACGCCGATCAGGTGAATCTTCAATTCACCGCCAACGAGGATGTCTGCAAGAATCTGGCCTGTGTCCATTATGAGCAGTATTTGAGGATGGTGTCGGCGACTCGCCCGGCTGCCTCGTGCGGCGCGAGACTCGCGCAGCGGGCGGAGGCTTCGGAAAGCCGGGCCGGATCGTCGAGAAACCAGAGCAGCTTTTTCGCGAGATTTTCGCCGGTGGTTTCGCGCTCAGGTAATAGCGTCGCCGCACCCGCGCGTTCAAAGATTTTCGCGTTGAATGTTTGGTGGTCCTCCGCGGCGAAGGGATACGGGATGAGAATGCCCGGCAGCGCGAACTGCGAAAGCTCGGTGAGGCTGGCCGCGCCGCTGCGCGCGATGGTGAAATCCGACGCGCTGTAGGCCTCCTGCATCTGGTGGGAGAAAGCCGCGACAAACGCCGGGATGCCCGCCTGCGCGTAGCTCTCGCGCATCAGCGTTTCGTCCTGCTTGCCGGTGAGATGGATGACTTGCAGCGGCTTTGCGCCGAGTTGCGGGAGCGCGTTGATGAGCGCCTGATTGATGCCGTGCGCGCCCTGGCTGCCGCCCATCACGAGCAGCGTCGGCTTCTCCGCCAGGAGATTGAAAGCGGCGAGCGCTTTGGCTTTGTCGAGCCGCTCGATGAGCGAGGTGCGGACCGGCGTGCCGGTGACTTCGCATTTCCCCGGCGGGAAAAAACGCGCGCACTCCTCAAAGCCAAGCAGCACGCGCGTGACCAGCCGACCGTTGAGCTTGTTCGCTTTGCCGGGAATCGCGTTCGACTCGTGAACGAACGTCGGGATTTTCCGGGATCGTCCGGCGAGGATCGGTGCGGTCGAAGTGAACCCGCCCATGCCCAGCACGGCGCTTGGCGCGAAGTCGCGATACAACGCCTTCACCTGGTTCAGACCCGCGCGAAATTTCAGCGCGAACTTCACCAGCGCGACCGGCGATTTGCTTTGAATCCCCACGCCCGGCACGCGCTCGATCCGAAACTCCCCGCGGCCCTGCGTCGCGAGTGAGTCGATCTCTTTTTCCGAAATGATGAGCATCACGCGATGCCCGCGCGCGATGAGCACCTCGCCGACGGCCAGCCCCGGAAACAAGTGCCCGCCGGTGCCGCCGGCCGCGATGACAAAATTCATACGCTACAAGCGCACGACCTTTCTCGCGTTGCGCACCCGCGCGCTGAGCACGGTGCCCGCGCGCTTCTCGTCCTTTTCGTTCAGCCCTTGCCGGTAAATGTTGATGAGGATGCCGACGCCGATGAGGCAGAATACGAGGTTCGTGCCGCCGTAGCTGATGAAGGGCAGCGGCAGTCCTTTGTTCGGCAGCAGCGCCGTGGTCACGCCGATATTCACCGCGGCCTGGAGCGCGATAATGACCGTCACGCCGAAGCCGAGCAGCATGCCGAAACGGTCGCGCGCGCGCATGGCGATGGCCGCACCGCAGAGGATGAAAATGAGATACGTGGCGACGACCGCGAGCGTCCAGCGGAGGCCGAGTTCCTCGCCGACGACGGGAAAAATGAAGTCTGTGTGCGCGAAGGGCAGATACATCATTTTCTGCCGCCCCATGCCGAGCCCCAGGCCATCGACTCCGCCGGAGCCCAGCGCGATCAAACCCTGCACGGTCTGATACGCATCGGCGGGATATTTGTCGGGGTACATGAAGGCGAGGAAACGCCCGGTGCGCTCCGGCATTTTGTAAATCGCCAGCGCGAGCGCGGCGCTCGCCGAGACCACGGCGAGGGAGAGAAAACGGACGCGCGTGCCCGCAATGAACATGAGCACGAAAGTCGTGCCGCCGATGAGCGCCGTGCTGCCGAGATCGACTTCCGGCGCGATGAGCGCCATGAGCGCGCCCGCCAGCCCGAGCGGCGCGAGAAAGCCGCGCGTGAATTCGCGCTCGTAACTTTCTTTGCGCGAAAACCACCACGCGACCGTGACCACGGCAGCGAGCTTCGCAAACTCCGACGGCTGGAATTGCAAGCCGAGCTTGATCCAACGCCGCGAGCCAAATTTGCTGTGCCCGATGTGCGGCACGAAGCAGCAGACGAGCAGCACGACGGCGATCCCGAACCACAGCCACCACGTCTTTTGCAAAAGGTGGTAATCCAACGCCGCCGCGAACGCACACAGCACCACGCCGACCGCCAGCCATTTCACCTGCAGATTGAGCAGGAACATGGGATCGCCCCTGCTCTCCGGCGCATACGCCGAGGTGCTCGACATCATGACGAGCCCAAGCACGATCAGCCCGATGACGGCGGCGACGAGGAGATAAACGCTGGTGCGATGGGCGTTCAATTTGGGGTGGCTACCCTTTCTTTTTCGGAATGGTCAGCACCTGGCCGAGTTGGAGTTTCTTGGCGTCGGTGATCTTGTTGAGCTTCAGAATTTCCTCGGCGGAGAAGCCGTAGATCTTCGCGATGGAAGTGGCGGTGTCGCCTTTCTTCACGATGTGCGTGCCGGGTGTCGTTCGCGTCGGCGGCACGTCGATTTGTTTCGCGGGCGTTTCCATTTTGTGAGTCTCCGCGACCATCGGCTTGGCCGCGGGCTTCGGCGTCGGAATGGTCAGCGGCTGGCCTTGGTGAAGGATCGCGCCGTCCTTGAGATTATTCGCGGCAAGGAGCTCCTCGGTCTTCAAAGCAAACGCGATGGCGATCTTTGTCGGGTTGTCGCCAGCCTTCACGATGTACGGTTTCGGAGCGGTGTCTTTCGGGGCGATCACCGCCGGCACCGGCGGCGCTGCGATCGTGTTCGCTGCCGGATGCACGGCGGGCGCGCTCGCGGGTGCGGCCGCCTGCGCGGGAGCTTTCCCGTCATGGGCCGCGGCGGTTTTGGCCTTTTCCGCGACGGGAGGCGCGGGCGGCTGATCCTTGGTTCGCGACGCCTTGATGCCGTTGAACGCGTAGATGCCGCCGATGGCGACGACGTGCAGAATGAAGACGACGAAGAAGGCGCTCGACAGCTTGGTCGTCGGTTCCTCGGCTTCGTATTCATTCATCGCCGCGCGCGGCGCGGTGCGCATGGCCGCCTGCAGTTTCTTCTTCTTCCGGGCGCTGATGACGGCGGAGATTTTGGTGAGGAAGTTTGGTGTTTTCATTTGGGTTGGAGAGCGTTGACCAAGGCGCGGAACTGATTGCCGCGGTCGGCGTAGTTTTTGAACATGTCGAAGGAAGATGTGCCAGGGCTGAGCAGCACCACATCGCCAGGCTGCGCGATTTCGTGCGCGTGCGCGACGGCGCTTTCGAGCGACCAGCCGGCGTTGACCACGCGCAGCCGGTCTTTCCACAGCACCTCGATGCGCTCCGCCATTTCGCCGAGCACCACGGCGGCGCGGCAGCGCTGCGCGACGAGGTCGGTGAGCATGTCGTACTCGAAGCCCTTGTCCTTGCCGCCCGCGATGAGCACCACGGGCCGCGTCTCGGAGTGCAGCGCCTTCTCGACGGAGTCGGGGTTCGTGCCCTTCGAGTCATTCACATACTCCACGCCGTCGAGCGTGCGGATGAGTTCGCAGCGATGCGGCAGCGCCTTGTATTCGCGGAGCGGCGGCACCATCTGCGCAAAGCTGAGCCCTCGGACAAACCCGACGCCGAGCGCCGCCATGAGGTTCTCGGCGTTGTGCGAGCCACGGAGTTGCGTGTCGGCCATCGCGAGCACGCGCTCGCCTCGGAAGAAAATCACACCCTCGCGCATTTCAAAATCCCCACCCGTCACATACGCGCTGAACGTGATTTTGCGCGCCTTCAGCTCCGGCAGCTTGTCGCGGAAATTGACGATCGCCCAGTCCTCCGCCGTCTGGTTTTCAAAGATGCGGATCTTCGCCTTGTAGTATTCGTCCATCGACGGATAGCGGTCGAGATGATCGGGCGCAAAGCCCAGCCACACCGCGATCCCGCAGCGGAAGCGCGTGATCGTTTCGAGTTGAAAGGAGCTGACCTCCAGTGTCACAATGTCGAGGTTCTTGCTCTCGCGGACCTTGGCGGAAAAGGCCGGGCCGATGTTCCCGCACGCGACCGTTTTCACGCCGCACGCGTTGAGCATTTTTTCCACGAGCTGGGTGGTCGTAGTTTTGCCATTGGTGCCGGTGATGCCGACGATCGGGCACGCGCACATTTCGTAGGCGAGCTCGAGTTCGCCGATCATCTCGATGCGGCGCTGGATGAAGTTCTGCACGAGCGGCACGGCGGGATCGATGCCGGGGCTGAGGATCGCGAAATCGTAGTGGCCGTGCATGCTTTCGTGATCGGCTGCAAGCCCCGCGATGACGCGAATGCCCTGCGTGCCGAGCACGTCGATTTTCTTGCGCAGTTTGTTTTCTTCGGCGGTGTCTAGGACTGTGACCATAGCTTCCTCCTGACGCAGCAGCACGGCGGCGGATTCACCGCTTTCACCAGCGCCGAGCACGGCGATTGATTTGTTTTTGTAACGCACATTCAACGGAGTTTGAGGGTGGCGAGCCCGAGCAGGGCGAACATGATCGAGAGCACCCAGAATCGGACGATCACGGTGTTTTCCTTCCACCCTTTCAACTCGAAATGGTGGTGAATCGGAGACATCAGAAAGACGCGGCGACCTTCGCCGTAGCGGCGTTTCGTGATCTTGAACCACACGCGCTGGATGAGCACGGACACGGCCTCGATGACGAAGACGCCGCCCACGACGACGAGCAGCATTTCCTGTTTCGTGCAGATGGCGACGACGCCGAGCATGCCGCCGATGGCGAGCGAACCAGTATCGCCCATGAAAACCTTCGCCGGATGGCAGTTGAACCAAAGGAACCCGAACGACGCGCCGACCATCGCCATGCAGATGATCGCGAGCTCTCCCGCGAACGGGTAGAACGGGATGTCCAGATACTTGGCGATTCGGAAATTACCCGCCGCATAGGCGAGGATGCCGTAGGTGAAGGCAGCGGAGCAGGTGCAGCCGGCGGCGAGACCGTCGAGGCCGTCGGTGAGGTTCACCGCGTTCGACGCGCCCATGATGACGATGGCGAAGAAGACGAACGTGAACGCACCGAGGTTGAGGATCACCGGGTCTTTGTAGAACGGCATGAACAGCTCTCGCGCCTGCACCTCAATGTTCGGATTGAAAACGAAATACGCCGTGACAATGGCCGCGAGAATGCCCTGCGCGACGAGCTTCGTGCGCTCGCTCACGCCCGCGGAATTTTTCTTCGCGACTTTCAAATAGTCGTCCCAGAAACCCAGTCCGCCGCAGTAAAGCAGCGTAAAGAGCAGCAGCCACACGGCGCTGTTGTCGGGCCGCGCCCAGATGAGCGAGGAAAGCACCACAGTGCCGAGAATCAGCACGCCGCCCATCGTCGGCGTGCCGGCTTTCTGGCCGTGCAGCTCGAACAGTTTGTTCACCTCTTCCTTCGTGCGAATCGGCTGGCCGACCTTCAGCGAAATGAGCCGGCGGATGGTCCAGTTTCCGCAGGTCAGCGAGAGGAGGAACGCGGTCACCGCCGCCGCGATCGCGCGGAAGGTGATGTACTGAAAGACGTTGAACGCGCGCAGGAAATCCTGATGAGGAAAGTGCAGCGGCAGTTGATGCAGGTAGTACATCATGACTCCAGCATGCCCTCCACGATGCGCTCCATTTTCGCCGAGCGGCTGCCTTTGATGAGCACCACGTCGCCGG
>JANXSB010000569.1 GCA_025352865.1 Chthoniobacter sp.
TCCGTCGCCGCCCTCATCCGCGACAACAAAACCTTCCGCATCACCAACGAGATCCTCACCGGCTCGAAGTATGGCATGATCTCCCTCGAAGCCTCGCTCGTGGAGCACTACCTCGCCGGGCTCATCAGCTACGAGCAGTCATGTGATTCCCCCAGTAACGCGCGCGGTGAGTCTCAGCGTTTGCGCGGCTTTTGTCCGCCGATGAGCTGGATGGCGGCCTGCTGGTCCTGGGCTTTGGTGAGGACCTGCTCGTAGCTGATGAGGCCGGCGAGGTAGTGCTCCACGAGGGAGGCTTCGAGAGAGATCATGCCGTACTTCGAGCCGGTGAGGATGTCGTTGGTGATGCGGAAGGTTTTGTTGTCGCGGATGAGGGCGGCGACGGACGGCGTGTTGACCATCAGCTCGAAGGCGGCCACGCGCCCGCGGCCGTCGAGCGTGGGCAGGAGGATTTGCGAAAGGACGGCGCGGAGATTGGCGGAGAGCTGCACGCGGATTTGCTCCTGCTGGGTGCTGGGAAAGGCATCGACGACGCCGTGATCGGCAAACATTTCCAGGACTTGCTTGGTGTTCATTCGTGGGTGGGAAAAGGGTGGAAAACTCCGCGCACGATGCGCACCCATTCTATGCGCGCAATCCCGCCGCTGCGCCAAGAAAAAACCCCGCGCTGCCGCGCACTTTACGGTGCATCAGCCGGATCGAAGAGGCGGCGCGCGAGTTTTCCGAAACCGCTGCCGGGCGGCGTGGCGAGGGCTTGCGCGACGGTGGTGCGGTATTGGGCGACGAGCGCGAGCGCGTCGGTAGAGGTGCGCGGGGCGGCTTCCATCGCGAGCACATCGCTGAGCGTGAGCAGCCACGCGGGGACTTCGCCGGAAAATTCCGGGATGTCCCAAAGGTGCGCGGCGTCTTCATCCGAGACGGTGAGCAGGCGCGCGCCGTGCGGGTCGAAGCGCACGCGGCGCACTTCGCCGCCGTGGCGGAACGGCTCGGAGAGCGGCAGCCCGGTGGCGGTGTCCCAGAGGCGCGCGGTCTGGTCACGCGAGGCGGTGGCGAGGCGGCGGCCATCGGGGCTGAAGGCCACGTCGAGCACGCGGTCGCCGTGCGGCATCGGGCGTCCGTGCGGCTCGCCGGTGCGGGCGTCCCACAGCCGCGCTGTGCCGTCCCACGAAGCGCTGGCGAGGAGGCGCGAGTCCGGGCTGAAAACGACGGCACGCACGGAGCGGTCGTGGCGCAACGGGCCGGCGCGGCGCGCGGTAGTGCGCGCGTCCCAGAGGCAGACGGCGTTGTCATTGCCCGCCGTGGCGAGGAGCGTGCCGTCGGGGCTGAACGCGGCGTCGATGGCGTCGTCCTCGTTGAGCATCGGCTGGCCGATTTGCGCGCCGGTCGCGGCGTCCCACAGGCGCGCGCCGGCGGGCGGAGCGCCATCGGGCGGCACCTCGCAGGTCAGCAGCGTGCGTCCGTCGGGCGAAAAACGGACGACAGAAACCGGGCCGCTGTGCCGCAGCGGCGGCGCGGTGGGCTGCCGCGTGGCGGTGTCGAAAATGAGCGCCGTGCCGTCGTCCTGCCCGATGGCGAAGCGGCTGCCATCCGCGCTGAAGGCGAGACAGCGCGTGGCGGATTCACGATTGCCGACAAAGCCGAGCTGCTCGATTTTTTCACCGAGGCCCAGCACCCTCACGCCGCCCCACGGAGCGGAAAGCAGCAGTCGCGCATCGGGCGAAAAGCAGAGGAGCCGCGGCACCGTCACATGCTTGAAATCGAGCACCGGCGCGAGCGTGCGCGCGTCGCGGATGATCGTCCGCATGTCCGCGCCGTTGCTCGCGACGAAGCGCCCGTCGCGGCTCCACTCCGCCGTGCCGATGCGGCCTGCGTGCGGGAGAATGTCGGGCGTGCTGCTGCGCGGGCGGATGTCCCAGCGCTGCACGATGCGGTCGGCGCCGGCGGTGAAAAGCGTGGCACCATCCGGCGAAAACGCCGCGCTCAGCGGCTGCTCGCTGTGGCGGAGCGGCTGGGTGAGTGGCCGGCCCGTCTGCGCGTCCCACACGCGCGCGGAATTGTCGCCCGAGCAGGTCACGACGCTGCGTTCGTCCGGGCTGAAGGCGGCGAAGTTCACGTAATCGCGATGGCGCAGCGGCGGCGTGACCGGCTCGCCGCGCGGCAGCGCCCACACCCGCGCGGTGCCGTCGCTGGAAGCGGTGACGACGCGCGCGGTGTCCGCGCTCAACGCCACGCTTTCGACCTCCGCTGCATGCCGCATTTCAAAGCCCGCCGGCTCGCCATCGGCAGTGCGAAAGCAGCGCATCGGGCCGTCGAAGCACGCGGCGAAAATCCACGTTCCATCCGCGGAGAAGCGCAGAAATTTCACCGGCTGCGCAAAGGCGGTGAACTTCCGCACGGGCTGCTGTGTGGCGGCGTCCCAGAGATACACGTCGCCCTTCTCACTCGTCGCCGCCAGCCGCCCATCCGCGCTCACGGCGCTCGCGTACAAGCCCCACGGATGCGGCATCGTCGCGCCTACAGATTGGCCCGTGCGCGTGTCGAGCCAGCGCGGCGCGGGGTCGTTGCCGATGGGCAGCACGCGTGCGCTGTCGGGCGAAAAGACGAGCGAGTTCAGCCAGCTCGCGTGCTGGCGCGGAGGGAAAAGCAGGCGGCCCGTCCGCATGTCCCACAGCGAGAGAAAGCCGCCTTCGTTCACGTCCCATCCGGCGAGCACCCGTCCGTCGGGACTGAGGGCATGGCGGTTCAGCCCGCGCGCGCGGTCGTGTTCAAAAGCGAGCCGCCGTTCGCCTTTCTCCGCATCCCACAAGGCCGGGCCTTCGCTC
>JANXSB010000571.1 GCA_025352865.1 Chthoniobacter sp.
GATTATCCGAACTTCGGCTCGAACATCATCCGGCTGAAACCGCCGACGGAGCCGATGCTACCGTTCGTCATGCTGCCGCGGCCTTTGCAGGAAAGTAACGTCGTCGGCAAGGGCGGCACCGCGGGCTTTCTCGGGAAGGGCTTCGATCCCTACACGCTTTTTCCCGACGGCGATGACATGGACATGTCGAAGATGAACCGCATCCGCGTGGATGATCTGAATCTGCGGCCGGATGTCTTCGCCATGCGGCTCAAACGGCGCGCGTCGCTGCGGCAGTCCATCGAGCAGACCATGCCGGATATTGATAAGGCGGTGGAGAATTACCACCTCGACGAATACTACGGCAAAGCGCTCGACCTAATAACAAGTGGCAAGGCGCGCGACGCCTTTGCCATTGACCGCGAGACGGAAAAAATGCGCGCGGCTTATGGCCTGAACACCTTTGGCCAAAGCCTGCTCCTCGCGCGACGTCTGGTGGAAGCCGGCACGCGCGTGGTGGAAGTCATCTGGCCGAAGATCGCGAACTCCGACAACCATTCGTGGGACACGCACGCCGACCTGACGAACCGCATCAAGAACCAGTCCGGCCCGATGCTCGACGCGGGGTTCAGCACGTTCATCGACGACCTCGATCAGCGCGGGCTGCTCGACGAAACGCTCGTCGTCGCGCTCGGTGAATTCGGGCGCACGCCCGAGCGCGGCGTGAGCACGAGCGGCAACATCAACAGCTCCGACGGGCGCGACCACTGGCCTTACTGCTACACCGCATGCGTGGCTGGCGCGGGCATCAAGCGCGGCTACGTCCACGGCGAAAGCGACGCCACCGGCTCCAGCCCGAAATCCGATCCCGTGCATCCCACCGAGCTGCTCGCGCTCATCTACCACGCCTGCGGCATCGATCCCGACACGATCGTCTATAACCACCTCAACCAGCCGCGCGAGCTGGTGAAAGCGAAGCCCGTCACGGCGCTTTTTGCGTAGGCGTCGCTGAGGCTGGGTCGCCGAGCGAAATCGAGAAGTCCTTCAGCTTGCAGTCGCCACCGGCAAACATGCAGTCGATCTGCGGCAGCAGCGTGAGTTCCTGGCCGATGGCGAGTTCGATCACCTGACCTTCGAGCGGAATTTCGCCGCCATTCGGAATGGTCACCTCACCCACGGGGCCGACGCCATCTGCGGTTTTTTTCAGGAAGTGCAGCGTCGTTTTATTTCCGCTGTCCCACATGCGCGCGGAGACCGTTCCGTGCAGCCGGTAGGCACCCGTGCGCGGGGCGATGAAGGTCAGCCCCGCGGTGCGCAGATGGCGGTCATTGTCCTTGGCACCGTGCGGCGCGCGCGTGCCGAAAGTCAGCGTGCCGTCTTTCAAATTTGCGCCGGGCTGCCCGCCGAAGCCGCCGTCCTTCACGTTCCAGTCGGTGCCGGTCCACGTCATCGGGCGAAAATTCTCGCCCTTCTTCCAGTCGTCGGGCCAAAGCTGCTCCAGCTTCCAAATCGTCTGCCCATCAGCTTTCGCGGCCGATCCTTCCGTTTCGCCTTTCGCCTTGCCCTCCCACGTCGGCGGCAATTTCCACGTCGGCGCGGCACCCGCGGCTTGCGTGACGAAGCTCGCGTTCTTGCGGTCGAGTGGCGCGAGCGCGGTGAGGAAAGTTTTCCCCGGCGTCTTTGCTGCGGTGTAGAGCAGCACGGGGCGGCCAGTTTTCGAGAGCGTGAGCATGGTTCCGACGCTGCTGATTTGTGGAATCGGCGGGAGCGGTTTCGCATTCCCCATGATGTCCTCGGCGATCAAATCGCCGAGGTTCACACGGAACGACACGTCGCTTTTCGCCTCGCGATCCGCATACGCCACGATCACGCCGCGCCCGTTGCGCAGGTCTTGGAAAATCGCGAGGTTCGCGCCGGGCGGGCGGACGAAACCGGTGCGCTCGCTAATGCCAATGTGGTGGTTGAGCACATTCCACATCGCGACCAGCGGGAGCGGGTAGCCGTACCAATCCCAGAGCAGCGTGCCTGGCCCGCTGTAGTCCCAAAAGCTCTGCCCGTGGTCTTCGTAGCCGGTGTGAAAGAGGATGGTTTTTTCCTGCCCGGCGACGGTCATCTCAACGACGCTGTCGGCGATGGCATTGGTGCTTTGCGCGCTGGTGAGGTGGGTGCAGGCGATGGGTTCATCGACCGCCGTGTTCGTGTAGGCCCAGCCTTCGTTGAACCACAGCTCCACGTTTTTTCCGCCCGCCTCGTCCATGTTTTGCCGCATGCGTTTGATGCCCTGCGCGTCGCTCAGCCAGCCCTCGTGGTAGTCGTGCCACGAGACGGCGTCGATGTGTGCGAGTCCGCCGAGTTTGAAAAATTCCGCGTTCAATCCGCTCGGGATTCCATAGACATTGTTGACCATGATCTTCGCCGCCGGATCGGTCGCGCGGATGAGCCGCGCGGTGCGGATGGTGAACTTCGCGTACTCGGTTTTGAATTTGTCCCACTTGTCGAACTCCGGCTCGTTCTCGATCTCGAAGATGATCGCGCGGCCTTTGAAATGCACCGCCGCGGCCTTCACGAATCTGTCCCACGCGGTTTCGATTTTCAGGTCGTCCCAGCGCGGATCGTCGGCGCTCCACAGCATGTCGAGCGGGAGCGGCTGGCCGCTGTGCTCCTTGTCCATGAGCCCCTCCGGCCAGCCGTAAAGCACGACGTGCTGCGCCACGCCGTAGCGCGCGGCGATGTCGAAGTCGGCGTCGTGCCAGTCGAAGTCATCGCCCTTTTTCTTTTGGAAAAACTGCCACTTCGTCTCGGGAAACCAGCGCGTCCAGCCGAAGCCCATGCGCTGATATTTCTGGAGCATCTGCTCGCGGCCCGCGAAGGAGCCGCCGAAGCGCTCGCGGTAGTCGGGCTTCGTTGCGGTCTTCGGGTACGGCAGCGAGGTGAGCGGAAAATCGGAGCGGTCGATTTCCGTTTTGTCCGCGCCGAGCACGCTGAGCCGCGCAAAGACGCAGCCGGTGCGCGTGAGTTTGATTGGCGTCGTTTCGGAAAAAATTTTGCCCGCGGGCAGCGTGATTTTTTTCTCCACCGGCGGCGCGACCGCGGCCTCGCCCTCGTAGTCCGTGAGCTGCCAGCGCACCGTGACTTCGCGCGGCTGCGCGCCGGGATTCGCGACGTGCGCGACCATCTGTGCGGTCGCGTTTTTTTCAAATGCGGTGCCCGCCGCGCCGTCCCAGCCGGGCAGATTCACGCACTCCGCGACGACCTCGATTTCACGCCGCGGCACGTAGGTGGGCGTGCCCTCTTTCCCCACCACGACCGTCACGCCGTCGATGAGGAGGGGCTGATCGTAGCCGCCGATTTGCACGAGGTAATGCGGGTTCGGCCAGAAGCCGTCCGCCGGCACGTCGGCGTTCCACGTGAACGACACGCGCTTCCACTCCGTGCCGATCTCCGCGCTCTGCTCGGCCTCGCGCATCCACAGGCGTTTCGCCTTCGTCCCCGGCTCGCGCGCGCTCGGCGGCATCTGCACGCCCACGCGGCCCGGCTGCTCGCCTTTCACGAAAAAGCTGACCGTCATCGGCTGCCCGCGCTCGGCGACGAACGGCGCGCTCATCACATTCCCCTTCGCGATGCGCAGCGCGAATTCACCGACTGCGGCATCGCGCACGAGGGTGTCGTTTTTCGGATCGATCTGGTGCCAGTAAAGCAGCCCGCCTTCGAACGAGCCGTTGCGCAAAAGATTTTCCGGCGCGGCCAGGGTGGCGGAGACGAGAGCGAGGAATGGGAGGAGATATTTCATCATGGGAAAACGACGGCGGGCGGTGTGACGGACTAACCGCGCCAGCGGAAAAAACCCGAGTGAAATTTCGGCACCGCGCTGCTGTAGGGGAAGCTGCCAGCTTCCCCTACAGCGGCGTGGTGCCGCAGGTCAGGAGCACGGCGAGGAGGTGGCGGAGTTCGTCGTCGATGTCGGCGGGCGAGGGGACGGTCTGGGCGATCTCGGCTTTGACCGCCTCGCGGAAACGCTGGCGCAGGCGGTGGATGGCCACTTTCACCGCGCCTTCGCTGAGTCCGAGCTGCTGCGCGGCGGCGGCTTGGGGAAAGGTTTCGCCGCCGCCGGTGATCCAAGGTTTGAGCACGTCGAAGTGCTCCGCCTTGCCCGCGTCGCGCAGTTCGGTGCCGGTGGTTTCGAGGGCGCGGGCGATGAGCGTGAGCGCCCATTGGCGGTCGAAAATGCGCTCGTCTTCCACGGGCGAATCCGCGGCTTCGTCGAGCGGTTCCGGCTCGATGCCGCCGCCACGCTTTTCCGCGCGGGCGCGGTCAAAACGGTCGGCGAGGAAATGCTTCACCGCGCCGAGCAGGTAGCTGCGGAAGCGCCCGCGTGCTTGATCCGCGCCGCCGAGCGTGCCGCCGGCGAGCACCTTTTCAAAGAAGGCGTGGGCCAGCTCGCGCGCGGTGTCCTCGTCGCGTCCGCGGGCGCGGAGAAAGGCGATGACGGGCGCGTAGTAGGCCGCGCAAAGCTCGCTGAGCGCGGCCTGCGCGGCGGCGTCATCGCCGCTGGCGCGGGCGACGAGCGTCCAGCGGGTAGCGGCGAAATTTTCCGCGGACGCGCTCATTTTTCCAAAGGTGCGAGCGCGACGCCGCGGAACTCGACCCACTCATAGCGGCGCGTTTGAAAGCGGAATTGCGCGATGCTTTCCAGCGGCTGTTTTTCAAAATGCCACGCGGACTGGTCGTTGAGCATCGAGCTGCGCGAGGCGGCGATTTCGCGCCCGTCGGCGAGCACGGCGACCACGCGCACCTGCCAGTCGGCGTGCGTGGGGCTGGCGTAGGTCACGATGGTTTCGTCGTCCTTGCCCTCGATGGTCGAGGCCTGCGTGACCTGCCAGTCCTCGCCCTCGTGGGAAAAGGAGGACGCGATGGAATTGCCGGGCCGGTTTTCGCGCAGGGTCGTCCACGGGCTGGTGGCAAAGCCCATCCACACATCGGTCGTGCGGAGGTCTCCGGGGAAGGAGGCGGTCACGATCAGGCAATCGGCGAGATCTTTCTCCGGCTCCGCGGGGCGCGCAGGCGAGCCGCCGCCGGCCCAGCCGTGCGCGTCGGGCAGATGCCACACGGGCGTCGAGGCATCAGCGGGCAGGTCGCTCGTGCGGAAGATGAATTCGTGCGCGCGGTCGCCGGGCTGGGCGGTGCTGTGGCTGTGGCGGTTGACGAACGGCCCCTCCGCCGACGGGCGTCCGTCCATCTGCCAGCCAGCATTCTCGCCCGCCGGATGGGGCGCGATGCTGACGATCTCGATGCTGCTTTTTCCCAAATGGCCGATGAACGGCGCGTGCGTGACGACCTCGGCGGCGACGGGTCGCGCGGCGTCGGAGACGGTCGCGAGGGCGGGCTTTTGCAGGGAGCGGTAGGCGAGCATCGGTACCGCGAGGCCCAGGCCGAGCAAGGTCACCGGCACGATGATGAGTGCGAGGACGAGCAGGAAGATGCGCTTCGGCCACGGGTTCCACGCAGCGCGCGGGGTGGCGCGGTCGGCACCGGGGCGGGTGCGGCGGTAGCCGAAAAAAAGCGCGGCTCCCGCGAGGAACGGCAGCAGGGCGACGAGCATCACGACCCCTCCGCCGACGTGGCTGCGGTGCTCGTGGCCGGCCATGGTCAGTTGCGGAATAGCGATGGCGCTGAAGCCCGCGACGAGCGGCAGGACGAACATTCCGACGATGAGCCAGCAGAGCCGGTTCGGCCACGGATTCGCGACTGCCGCGGGCGCAGATGCGCGGGCCTGCGTGGCGGCGTGCTCGACCTGCGTCTTCATTTCCGTGGCGCTTTGCTGGCGGCGCTCGCGCTCTTTTTCCAGCGAGCGCAGGACGACCTCATCGACGCCGGGACCGACGCGGCTTTTCTCCGACGGCGCGGCGAAACGGCCGAGCGGGAGTTCGCCGGTGAGCATTTCGTAGAGCACGACGCCGAGGCTGTAGATGTCGGCGCGGTGATCGACGGTGGCGGGTTTTTCGATCTGCTCGGGGGACATGTAGGCGGCGGTACCGAGGGTCGCGCCGGTCTCGGTGAGGCCGGTTTTGGCGGAGGTGTCGCCGGCGAATTTGGCGATGCCGAAGTCGGCGAGCTTGGGCGTGCCGGCGGTGTCGAGGAGGATGTTCTCGGGCTTGATGTCGCGGTGGAGGACGCCGTGGTCGTGGGCGAATTGCAGCGCCTCGCAAATGCGCGGGACGAGCGCGAGCGCCTGCACGGGCGTGACGCCGGCGCGCATGGCCTGGCGGAGGTTCACGCCGTTCACAAACTCCATCATCAGGTAGTAGAAACCGGCGCGCTCGCCGAAGTCATAGACGGCGACGATGTGCGGATGGGCGAGCCGCGCGAGCGCGCGGGCCTCGCGGGTGAAGCGCTCGGCAAAGCCCGGCTGCGCGGCGAGCGCGGGCGGGAGGATTTTCAAGGCGACGAGCCGGTCGAGCCGCGGCTGGCGCGCTTTGAAAACCACGCCCATGCCGCCCTGGCCGATGACGCCGAGCATTTCGTACTCGGGAAAAGCGGCGGCGAGTTCATCGAGCGTGGGCGTGCCCGCGGCGGTGGCTTGAGCGGGGTCGGTGGGCTCGGCGACGCCGAGGAGCGCGCACGACGGGCAGATGCCGCCGGGCGCATCGGTGGGGATGGGCGACTGGCAGCGCGGGCAGGTGGAGGATGGATTTTGCATGGCACCCGTTTCCTGAGGGATGGCGCGGGCGAGGTTACGCAGTTTTTTCGCTCGCGGCGAGAAATGCGGCGCAGCGAGTGCGCGCTTGCCGCCGCGGGTGGCAGCGGGGCATAGACTCGCGCACATGCACGCCTCGCCAGCGCCGACGCCCTGCGGCCCGCCGACGCGATGAACACCGCCGAGGGACACGTCCTGCTTTTCGTCCGCTGGCTCGATGGCGAAAAGCGGCGCGCGCTTTTTTATGAGGCCGCGCCATTCAGCAAGACCCGCGCAACCGAGCGCGTCCTCGCGGAACTCACCGCCGCCGGCTACGTGCCGCTGCGCTACCGGAAAATCCGCGAGTAGCCCGCATCAGAGCCGGATGCCGAGCTTCGCGTAGGCCGAGCGGATTTGCTTCATCAGGTCCGCTTCGCTGCGGCCATCGAGGAGGATTTGCAGCGTCTTTTTTTGAAAGGCCGCGCGCGCCTCGGGCGTCGCGACCGCCGCGGGCGGCTTTGGCAGCACCATGTCGCCGCGGTAGTTGAAACTCCCGTCGGGATGCACGGTCACGCCCGGCTGTTTTTTGAAAGCGTCCATCGCGAGGCCGTATTTTTCCTCCTCCTTCCGCACGTCGCCCACCTCGCGGAAGTAGCGCGCGAGGAGCTGCCCGTCGCCTTTGTTGTCGAGGTGCATGAAGTAGTACACGAGCAGGTAGGACGTGAAATAGAGCTGGTGCGCGGCGCGCGGATTCTGCGCTAGGACGGCGTTCCATTCCTCGTTGGTGATGGGAAAAAGTTTCTCCAGCGGAAAGGGCTCGGGCACGCCGTTGGCCGTTTTTTTCTTGAGGAAATCGATGTAGTCCTTGAGCCCGTTCTTCGCCGCGGAGAGGCGAAAGTGACCCGTGTGCAGGGGCAGCGTGCCGGTGTATTCCGCAGTGCCTTCCACGATCCACTGCGGGAGGAGATCCATCCAGAAGTGCATCATCTGATGGGTCAGTTCATGGACCATGGTGTGCGTCTCGAAGGTGTCGTCCTTCGCGTAGCTCTTGCCCACGAGCTTCACGCCGATGCTGGCGAAGGGCACCATGAACATCTGCTCACGCGATGAGTACACGCCGCCGCTGCCCGGCAGGCCGCCGCCCGACATGTAGGCCTCCTCGCTTTTGAAAAGCCGGGCGTGGAAGTATTCGCCGGACGCCGGCTTGGGTTCGATGTTCCAAGGCAGCACCTTGAGCAACTCGAAGGTCGCCTCGAAATTGCGCGCCACCTCGTGCAGCAGCGACTGGCTGAATTTCCCCTGCGACTCAAACTCGAAGTGCGTGGTGCGGTACACGTATTTCTCCTCCTTAGCGTCCTCGCTCACGACCTCCGCTTTGATCTGCGCCGGCTCCACGCCCACGCTCTCCGGCAGCACGATTTTGATCGGCTGCTTTTTCTGCCACTCCGCGAGGTAGGCCTGATCCTCCGCACTGAGCTTCGCCGCCGCCGCCTGCACGCGCGCGCCGTTTGGCATGCGAAAGGTCACGGTCGTGCCGTCGTATTCCATCACCGAGGCTTGGAAAGACTGGCCCTCCACCGTCTTCCACCCGCGCGGCGGAGTGACCGTCGGCAATTGCGCCAGCGCCAGCGAGACTGCACCAAACCACGCGACGAGGGGGACGAGCGGAGATTTCATCCGCGCGGTCTAGCAGAGCGCCGTCCCCACCGGCAAGGCATCCCGTGCGCTGAACGCGAAATGAAAAACCCGATAGTAAATAGAATTACTGAATGTTGCTGTTGATTCGCCAAATTTTTTGCCTACGCTCTCGCCCCTCACCGACAGCCCACTTCCGGGTTGGGCGGAAACCAAGACAGCCAAGTATATGATGAATGATAATCCAGGAGAGAGAATGGGCTCCGATCCGATCGCGTCCGAGAAGGTCGCCAACGATCGCAAGATCTTCTTTCTCGACCTCAAAGAAAACCAGCGTGGGCGTTTCTTGAAGATCACCGAAGACGTGGGTGGACGGCGTGACACGATCATGCTCCCCGCCGCGGCGTTTAAGGACTTCCTCGAAGCCCTCCAGCGTCTGGTCGAGTTCGAGGCCAAGCTCTAAAAGGCGCGGTTTTTCACTCGACTCCTTCGCTAAGTGTCCGGGGATGGGAACCCTGGGTGGGTGCTGGCGGAGGGTTGAAGACTCAGAGCCGTTTCTCCCCCATAAGAAGCGGCTCTTGTCATGTACGGGTGCTGCGGTGGCGCGTGCCGCCGGCAGGAGCTACGCCGCCGCACGGAGGTCGGCGAAAAAGAGCCGCCCGGCGCTCGTTTGGAGCGTGCTGGCGACGACGACGGGGACAGTCTTGCCGATCTGTGAGCGGGCGTGATTGACGACGACCATGGTGCCGTCGGGCAGATAGCCGACTGCCTGGTGCGCGTCGCGGCCTTCCTTGACGAGTGCGATGTCGAGCGCCTCGCCCGCGGCCAGCGTGGGGCGCAGGGCTTTGGTGAGGTCGTTGAGATTGAGCACGGGGACGCCTTGCAGCCGCGCGAGCGAGCAGAGGTTGCTGTCATTGGTGAGCAGGCGCGCGTCGAGCAGCTTGGCGGTTTGCAGGAGCTTGGCATCGACGGGCATCGGCTCGTCACTTTCGCTCTCATGGATGGTGACGCTGAGCTGCGGGCTGCTCTGCATCTGCTGGAGCCGGTCGAGCGCGGCGCGGCCGCGTTCGCGCTTGAGGGAGTCGCCGGAATCGGCGAGGCGCTGGAGTTCCTCGAGCACAAAGCGCGGGACGACGAGCGAGCTGCTGAGAAAGCCGGTCGCGCAGATGCTGGCGATGCGTCCGTCGATGATGATGTTCGAGTCGATGAGCAGCGGGGCGTCCTGCACCGTGGCCTGACGGAAGCGGACGTACGGAATGATGAGCGCGAACTCGTCGCGGTTGCTGCGGATGGCGAGCATCATGCCCAGGTAGCTGAAGGTGGCGTAGATGATGAGGCCGATGACCCACTGCGTCTGCGGCGAGGCGACGGCGAGGATTCTCGATGCCAGCAGCAGCCGCGCGAAAATGAAGCCGACGAGCAGGCCGAATGTCGCGGAGGAAAAAATGCGGAGCGAGATGCCTTTGACGAGCTTGTCGCCGAGCACGATCAGCAGGCCGAAAGCCGTGCCCCCCGCCATCCCGGCGAGGTTCGAACCAAGCAGGTCGTCGCCGATCATCAGCCCCACGCAGCCTGCCAGCGTGACGAAAAGCGCGCGGAGCAGATTGATGGTGAGAAGCGGAGTCATGCGGCGGAAAAGGAAAATACCCCTCTGTTATAGCACGCTGCGAACCACGCCGCCCCGGCAAATCACGGTCAGCGGGCGCGAGGCCGTCCGGAAGTCGGGGCCGGTGTTGCGTCCGGCAGCGGGCGGTCCTTGTAGAAGAGCACGCCGGAGCGGCGCAGGTTGGCGATGAGCGTCTTGAGATTCTCCGCGGTCTGCCGGTCGGAAATGAGCGTGCCGAGCGTGCCGTCGCCGGTCGTGGCCTTTTTCATGAGGCCAGTGGCGGAGTCGGTGAGCTTACGGAAATCGCCGATGGCCAGCTTGATGTCGCCCGCCGCGCCGTCCACGGTTTTGAGCATGACTTTGGCGTCATCGACGGCCGCGCTGGTCTTCGCCACCACGGCGTCGAGGTCTTTGGCCGTCTGCGAAAACTCGTCGGTCGTGGTTTTGAGATTGGCGAAAGTTTCCTCGATGTTCTTGAGGTTTTTCTCGCTGAGCAGCCGCGCATTGATGCTCCGCGTGGCGACCTGAAGGTCGTCGAGTTCCATATTGAGTTTGCGGAGCACCTCGTCGTTGACCGTGTCGATCATCCGCCCGCCCTTGGCCGTCAGTTCCTCCAGCCCACCGACGCGCGAGCCGGGGATGGTTTCATTTGGCCGGACAAAATCCGCCGGATCGGAATCCGGCGGCGGCAACACGTCCACATAGGCGTCGCCGAGCATACCGTTGGTGCGAATGAGAAAGGTCGATTTGTGCGGAATGCGGACGCCTTCCCTGATGGACATGGGCGCAATCACCGCGTAACCGTCGGAGAGGCGCGGCGCGTCCACGACGAGGCCGATTTTTACGCCGGCAATGAGCACATCGCAGCCTTTGAGCAGCCCGCTCGCATTCGAGAACTCGACGGTGATCGGATAGCTTTTTTGGAAGCCTTTGCCCACTCGCCCGAAGATCAGGATCATCGCGGCGACCACGCCGAACCCGATCAAAAGGAACAGCCCGACGAAAAGTTCGACCCCTTTGCGCTCCGTGGTCATGCGGTCAGCTCACGTCGCCGGAGCGGCCCTCGATGAAGTCCGTGATGACCGCATCCTGCGAGGCGCGGAGGGCGTCCGCCGTGCCGTGAAAATAGATGCGCCCCTCGTGGAGAAAGGCGATCCGGTCGGCGGTGGTGAAGGCGGTTTTCATATCGTGAGTGACGACCACGGAAGTCACGCGCAGCCGCTTTTGCAAGCGACGAATGAGATGGTTGATCGAGTCCGAGGCGATGGGATCGAGGCCGGTCGTGGGCTCGTCGTAAAGCAGGCACGCGGGCCGGCCGATGATCGTCCGCGCGAGGCCCACGCGCTTGCGCATGCCGCCGGAAAGTTTCTCGGGCATTTTCTTTTGCTCGCCCGCGAGATCGACCATTTCCAGCGCCTCGGCCACGCGCTCGGCGATTTCCTTTTCGTTTTTCACCCCGGCCTCGCGCAGCGGAAAGGCGAGGTTTTCCGCCACGTTCATCGAGTCGAAAAGCGCGCCGCTTTGAAAGAGCATGCCAACCTTTTTGCGGATGCCGCCGAGCTTCCGTTCGGGCAGGTGCGTGATCTCCTCGCCCTCGATCCAGACCTCGCCGGAGGTCGGCTGAAAGAGCCCGATGAAATGTTTGAGCAGCACGCTTTTTCCGCTGCCCGAGCGCCCGAGCACCACGCACGTCTGGCCGCTCGCGACCTCGAGATCAACGCCGCGCAGCACGGGCTGCGGGCCGAGGTTTTTCGTGAGTTGGCGGACGGAGATCATGCGCCGTAGGGGAAAAGCATGTTGAGCAGAAAGGTGAGGAAGAAATTCAGGATCAGGATGGCGAGCGAGCTGATGACCACGGCCTCCGTCGGCGCGCGCCCGACTCCGACCGCGCCCTCCTTCGCATTCAGCCCCTGGTGGCAGCTCACGAAAGCGATG
>JANXSB010000589.1 GCA_025352865.1 Chthoniobacter sp.
GTGAAAGCGAACGATGATCCGGCCGCCCTCGGGCATGAAGTCCATGGCGTTGTTGACGAGGTTGTAGAAGACGTGGGTGAGCCGCGCCTGGTCCATGCGCAGCGGCGTCTCGGGCGGCTCGTTTTCACACTCGATCCGCACGGAGCGGTGCGCCGCCTCGGCCTGGATGTCCGCGAGCGTTTGCCGCACAAACGCGCCGTAGCAGCCGGGCACCAGCGTCGCGGCGCTGGTGGAGCCACGCGTGTATTCCAGCACTTCGTTGATCATGTTCGAGAGGCGGTCCACCTGCTTGCCGATGAGCAGCCCGGCCTCGGCTCGGTCCTCCAGCGTGGCGTTTTCCCCGGTCGCCAGATCGCCGGCGAGGCCGATGATGTTCAGCGGGTTCTTGAAATCATGCACGATGGCCTGCGCAAAGCGCCCGATCAGCCCCAGCCGTTCCGCCTGCAGGACTTCGTGGACGTAGCGCCGGTCCACCTCGCGCACCCGGTGGGTGAATTCCCGCATCAGCGAGAGCAGCACCGCGGGTGTCTTTTCGAGGATGTGCCACAGCGCGGCGCTCGCGATGAATGTGAGCGTGCAATCCTCCGCCGCCGTGGCCGTGGCCGAGCGCGGCTCATCATCCATCACCGCCATCTCGCCAAAGAAACTCCCCGGCCCGAGCGTGGAGAGCACCCGCATCTCCCCGCCGCCCACCAGCGCCGCGATTTCCACGCTCCCCTTCTCCACGAGGTAGATGCCGTCGCCCACATCCCCTTGGCGGAAGATGACCTGCCCGGCGGGCAGCGAAATCTCCAGCGCCGTCTGCTTCAGCGTGGCCAGCTCCTCGGAGAGCAGTTCTTTGAACGCCCCCGCTGGAATCGAATCGCTCATTGGGGTGGCAGGCTAGCGGGTCGCCGCGCCGGTGGGGAGAAAATTCCGAGCGCCCGCGCGGTGGAACGGGCTGGCTTATTTTCGGAAGACGATTTTTCCATCCGCGGAGTCGGCGGTGATGGTATCGCCCTCGTGGAAACGGCCGGCGAGGATTTCCATCGAGAGCGGGTCGAGGAGCGAGCGCTGGATGGCGCGTTTGAGCGGGCGCGCACCATAGACGGGGTCGTACCCTTCGTGGGCGAGGTGGTGTTTGGCGGCGTCGGTGAGGTGGAGCGTGATCTTTTGCGCGGCGAGACGTTTGACCAGACGCGCGACCTGGATCTCGACGATGTGGGTGAGGTCGGCGTCGGTGAGCCGGTCGAAAATGATGGTCTCATCCACACGGTTGAGGAACTCGGGGCGGAAGTGCGCGCGCAGCGAATCCATGACGCGGGCTTCGCGCTGCTCGGGGTTGTCGGCGGCTTCGAGGATGTACTGCGAGCCGATGTTGCTCGTCATAATGAGGACGGTGTTTTTGAAATCGACGGTGCGGCCCTGGCCGTCGGTGATGCGGCCGTCGTCGAGCACTTGGAGGAGGACGTTGAAAACATCGTGGTGGGCTTTTTCGATCTCGTCGAAAAGGACGACGCTGTAGGGCTTGCGGCGCACGGCTTCGGAGAGCTGGCCGCCTTCCTCAAAGCCGACGTAACCGGGGGGCGCGCCGATGAGCCGGGCGACGCTGTGCTTTTCCATGTACTCGCTCATATCGATGCGGATCATGGCGTGCTCGTTGTCGAAAAGGAATTCGGCGAGGGCGCGGGCGAGTTCGGTTTTGCCGACGCCGGTGGGGCCGAGGAAAATGAAGGAACCCATCGGTCGGTTCTCGTCCTGCAAACCGGCACGGGCGCGGCGGACGGCATTCGCGACGGCGTGGATGGCGGGCTTCTGCCCGATGACGCGCGCGGCGAGTCGGTCTTCCATTTTGATGAGCTTGTCGCGCTCGCCTTCGCGCAAATTGGTGACGGGGATGCCGGTCCATTCGGAGACGACTTTGGCGATGTCCTCCTCGGTGACTTCCTCTTTGAGCATCGGGGTGCCGTTGCGCTGCATCTCGGCGAGCTTGGCGTTGTGGAGTTCGAGCTCGCGCTGGGCGGCGGGGATGTGGCCGTACTGGATTTCGCTCGCCTCGGTGAGGTCGCCGGTGCGCTGGGCGCGTTCGAGGTCGATCTTCAATTGCTCGACCTGCCCGTGAAGCTTGCGCTGTTCGTCGATGACCTTCTTTTCGTTCTGCCACTGCGCCTTGAGCTGGCTGCTCTTGGCGCGGGAGTCGGCGAGGTCGCGTTCGAGTTTTCCGAGGCGCTCTTTGCTGGCGGCGTCCTTCTCTTTTTTCAAAGCCTGCCGCTCCATCTCGCGCTGCATGATCTCGCGTTCGAGTTCGTCAATCTCAGTCGGCATGGACTCGATCTCGATCTTCATCCGGCTGGAGGCTTCGTCCATGAGATCGACGGCTTTGTCCGGCAGAAAGCGGTCGCTGATGTAGCGGTGCGAAAGCGTGGCCGCGGCGACGAGCGCGGCGTCCTGGATGCGCACGCCGTGGTGGACCTCGTAGCGCTCCTTCAGCCCGCGCAGGATGGCGATGGTGTCCTCGACGCTCGGCTCATCGACTTGCACGGGCTGGAAACGGCGCTCAAGGGCGGCGTCCTTTTCGATGTACTTGCGGTACTCGTCGAGCGTGGTCGCGCCGATGGTCCGCAGCTCGCCGCGCGCGAGCTGCGGCTTGAGCATGTTGCTCGCATCGACCGCGCCCTCACTCGCGCCCGCGCCGACGATGGTGTGCAGCTCATCAATGAAAAGGATGATCTCGCCCTGCGAGTCGGTGACCTCTTTCAAGAACGCCTTGAGCCGGTCCTCGAATTCACCGCGGAATTTCGCGCCCGCGATCATCGAGCCGATGTCCATCGAGATGACCTTCTTGTTCTTCAACGACTCCGGCACATCCCCGCTCACGATGCGCCGCGCCAGCCCCTCGACGATCGCCGTCTTGCCCACGCCCGGCTCGCCGATGAGCACGGGATTGTTTTTCGTCCGCCGCGAGAGCACCTGCATGACGCGGCGGATTTCGTCGTCGCGCCCGATCACGGGATCGATCTTCCCCTTCTTCGCCAGCGCCGTGAGATCGCGCCCATATTTTTCCAGCGTCTGATATTTCCCCTCGGGATTCTGATCCGTGACCCGCTGCGAACCGCGCACCTGCTGCAATGCGCCCATCAGCTTCGCCCGCGTGATCCCCGCGTCCTTCAAAATGCGGGCCGCCCCGACCTTTGCATCCGCGAGCGCGAGGAGGTAGTGCTCCGCACTCAGGTATTCGTCTTTCAGCTTCGTCATCTCGCCCTCGGCGGCATTGAGCGTCGCGGTGAGTTCGCGGCCCAGCCCGACCTGCCCGCCATGCACCGTCGCCCGCCGCGCCAGTTCCGTACGCAGCGCCTCCTCGATGCCGCGCGGTGCCACGCCGAGCTTGTCGAAAAGCGGCCCGGCGAGCCCCTCGCTCTGCTCCAGCAGCGCGAGGAGAAAGTGCTCGTTGTCGATCTCGGAATGCCCGGCCTTCGAGGCCAGGTCTTGCGCGGCCTGCACGGCCTCCTGCATTTTTTGGGTGAAGCGGTCGAATCTCATAGTGGAAAAAAGTCTGCCGCGCTTCCCAGCAAATAGCTGTCCCGAAGTTGTTCAGAAGCACGCGCCCTTGGCCCGCGCCACGCTGGCGCTGGCGCATGCGCCATGACGCAACGCGCCCGATACAAGCTGTCGCCACGGGCCGCGCTGTCCTTTCCGCTAGAAAGCGAAGCTCACGCCGGTGCGGACGAGCGCGAAGTCGTTGTTCACGCGCGGGCCGCCGGTCCATGTGTAGCGGATATCGGTGAAGAGACTCACTTTCGCGGCGACGCGGAAATCGACTCCGAGGCCCGCGTGCCCGTGGAGATTGTCGTGGATGTCGGAGAACTCCCAGCCGCCGCCGGCGATGAGGTACGGGGCGAAGCAGATTTTTCCCTCGATCGGAAAACGCAGATACGCGTTGAGATTCACGAATTCATTCGAGCGGCCATCGACGGCGAAGCCGCTGCCCTCCACGCCGATGCCGAAATGGCGGTGGAAGAAATAATTCACGCCGATGCCGCCGCCCCAGCCGTGGTCGGCATTGACGCCGTTCAGGCGGGTCTCCGAGGTGAAAAAGCCGCCGAAGACATCGAGGGTGAGTTCGCTGTCCGCATAGCACGGCTGGAGTGCCGGAGCGCCCTTGGAATCAGGGGGCGAGCCCGCGTGGCCGACAGTGGAGAGGATGAGAGGAACGATGGCGCTAAGGATGGTTTTTTTCATGGAGAGCGCTGTCTTGCTAGGGAGAGCGGGCGGCCTTGGCAATGGCGCATTTGCCGTCCTGCGTTCGGCGCGGCGGGAATTCCGCCGGGCGGGAAAGTGCCGGGGGGGAGGATCGAACTCCCGACCTAGGGCTTATGAGTCCCCCGCTCTACCACTGAGCTACCCTGGCTTTTGCTTTGGAAAATTCCGGGCGCTATTTATGCACGCCTCCGCCGGGCTGGCAACGGGTTTTGCCAGCGCCCTGCGGATGCGGGGGATATTTTGAGCGAAATCACAGACTTGCCTCTCTTCCTCATTACCGCCATCCCCGCTTCATTGAAATGTTACCCGAACATTCGGCAAATCCTCGCGAATGAGCTTTTGGATTTCAGGAAAAGGCGCTTCGTGAGGATCGTGACCGTCGTCTATGGAATCCGACTCGAATACTAGTTCAGACAACTTCGGGAGCCGCGCAAAGGTCTGGCCGCAATAGTTGCCCAATTTACCCCTCTCGATAGTAATCTTGCGCAAGCTGGGCTGGTTGGCGAGTGGCTCGATCGTTGTATCCCGCAGTTCCTCGCCGCCGATCTCCAACTCCTCCAAGTGCGACAAATGTTGCAGCCCGGCGAATACATAGGACCATTCTGATGCGGTAAAATCAGGATTGCGAATCGCCAACCGGCGCAAGGCAGGAAACCGGGCCAACGCTGACCCCAAATCGCCGGTCAGTCGGCCTGGGTAGTAAATCTCGATGTCCGTGATACGTCCCTTGAAAAGCGTCCTGAGGCGGTCGTCCCAAACTTCGGTGCGATTGCCCTTCTCTCGGAAAAACAGCGGATCTCGTTCCGGGCCGATGAGCCGCCGAATGAAAGAGTCGGCCGCCTCATCCACGAACTCAGGCCATGCCCAAGGACGCGTTCCACCGTTGAAGTTGATCTCCCAATCGCGCTCCAGTGAATCTTGAAGTGCCGCCACGTTCGCGATTCGACGCCAAGCGAGCAAACCGACTATCGCCACGGTTATAGCCGTCACTAAGGCGAGTCGCCGAAGGTTTCTGCGAAGCGTTGTCCTGGGAGGCATCATTTTCCCCTCGTTACCAAACTCCGTTGGTATTTAATTACTTGACGCATAGGAACTCTGCGCGTATTGGTATTCCATGAACACGGAAGAATTGCCAAAATCACTGCTAGAAGCGGTCGCGCTTTTTGCCGATGAAGACCGCGCCCATGACTTTTTCGTGAGCATGCGCTGGCCGGATGGCGTGCGCTGCGCCCATTGCGGTTCTGAGGACATCGGCGCTTACGTGCGGGCCGAAAACAAACAAGGCAAGGTTCGCCGCCTGTGGAATTGCAAGGCGTGCAAACAACAGTTCACCGCGAAGATCGGCACCGTGTTCGCCGACAGCCCGCTCCCGCTTTCCAAGTGGCTTCCTGCACTTTGGCTCGTGGTCAACGCGAAGATCGGCATCAGCTCATGCGAGCTGGCGCGAGCTTTGAAGATCACGCAAAAATCCGCGTGGTTCATGGGCCATCGCCTGCGCACGGCAATCCAACGTGGGGGCGGGATCGTCCGCATGGATGGTGTCGTAGAAGTGGACGAATCATTCATCGGCGGCGCATCGCGCTTCATGCACGCAGACAAGCGCAATGCGCTCGGCAAGCAGCGCAAAGGCTGTGCTGGAAAAGCGGTCGTCATGGGTTTGCTGGAACGCCACACGGACAAGCGCAAAGCGTCGCGCGTCGTTACGGAAGTGATTCCCGCGGTAAATAGCTCCCAGCTAATTCCCCGCGTCCGCAAGTACGTGCTCGCGGGCGCAGAAATTCACACGGATGAAAACAGGGGTTACGCGCAGCTTGTGAGCGACTACGAGCACAAGGTCGTGAATCACGCTGAGACGTACGTGAAGGACGGTGTGCATACCAATGGCCTCGAAAACTTTTGGTGTCTGCTTAAGCGGTCGCTGAAGGGCACGTATGTCCATTGCGCGCCGTTCCATCTGTTCCGCTATCTGGATGAGCAAACCTACCGCTTCAACGCCCGCAAGGACGAGGACGGCGACCGGGGCCGGTTCATGGACGTGGTGAAGACCACGGCGGGCCGCCGGCTGACTTGGAAGAAGCTCACCGGCAAGCCGGAAGACACCGCCAGCTAATGAGCCTTTTCGGGTGGAGTTGGCCCGCCCGCCAGCGCGAAACGCATCCCCGCCGCAAACCTCTGTGCCGCCGTGTCGCCGCCGTGGAACTCGGGCGGTTTTTTCTTCGGGCGACCGCCTTTGTTTTTCTCCTGAACTGGAGGCTTGGGCTTTTTCACAGAGAGAGAGTATTGTTGACAATACGCCGTTCGTCAATAAGTGTACACAGCAGAACCGAGTGAAGCGGGATTCTCGCACTTGGTAGATGCGCACCCTACTCCACCCGGCCTGTGCCGAGGACAGTTACTAAGCAGGGCTCTACACCCTGTTTCCGCGATTATCGGCGCGGCGCATGACTGGAAGTCACGTTGCCGCGCTTTTTTCGCGACCGTTCACTGCTGACAAATCTTTTCTCCGGTAATAGTTCGGCGATCCCGCCCGGCCCTTCCGAGAAATTTTCAAATCTCCACTTTTCTCCTTCGTGTAAAGCACGAAGGCCACATATTTCCGGCCCAAATTGAGGCTCGGATATTTTTGGCCGAGAAAGGCCATCACTTCAATCGTTGAAAAATCTCCTCGGGCCTGTGCGATAGCCTCATCAATCCGAGCCGCCTTTGGGAAGGCGTCCTCCTCCGCGGCTGCCGGTGCTGGAGGCATCGTTTGCGATTCTCGCTTGGCTGGCTCCACAACTTGCTGTCCTGGCACAGAGTTGCGCTTATCGTAGTTCTCCAGCCAGTCAATGTGGCGGAGCGCCTCACGGTAGTCCTCCTCTATTTTTCCCCTGATTTGGTGATACGGGCTCATTCGGAATGGTGGGAGGATACAGAACCAATATGGAGGTGCAAGGAAAATCTATGGAGACGCGGGAGATAATGCGGAGCGCATGCTCCCTTGAATCCATAACCTTTTTAGCTCGTCCCGAAAACATCTATGCGCCATGTATGTAATTACCAACTCC
>JANXSB010000599.1 GCA_025352865.1 Chthoniobacter sp.
CCGATGGGAAAGCGGTTCTCGGTTTCCTCCCACGGATTTTTCTGGGTCTGCTTGAGGCCGAGGGAGACGCGCTCTTTTTCGCGGTTGATGTCGAGCACCTGGACGTCGATTTCCTGGCCGACTTTGACCATTTCGCTCGGGTGGCCGAGGCGACCCCAGCTCATGTCGGTGATGTGGAGGAGACCGTCCATGCCGTCGAGGTCGATGAACGCGCCGAAGTCGGTGAGGTTCTTGACCACGCCCTTGACGGTGCTGCCGATCTTGATGGTGTCGAGAAAGCGCTGGCGCTTTTCGCTGCGCTCCTGCTCGATGAGTTCGCGGCGGGAAAGGACGACGTTTTTGCGGTCGTCGTTGATCTTGACGATCTTGAAGTCGTAGGTGTTGCCGACGAACTGCTGGAGATCTTTCGGAGGGACGATGTCGATCTGGGAGCCGGGCAGAAACGCCTCGACGCCGATGTTGACGATGAGCCCGCCTTTGACGACGGACTTGACCTTGCCCTTGATGAGACCGTCGCCATGAAAGACGGCGACAATTTTTTCCCAGTTCTGGCGATAGGCGGCTTTCTCTTTCGAGAGGATGACCATGCCTTCGTCGTTTTCGAGACGGCAAAGTAAGACCTCCACTTCGTCTCCGACCTGGAGATCGTCGATGTCATCGAACTCGCTGGCGGGGATGACGCCTTCGGATTTGTAGCCGATATCGACGAGGACTTCGCGGTTGCGGAGTTCCAGGATGCGGCCTTTGACGATGCTGCCCTCTTTGAAGTCGCGAAGAGATTTCGCGATCAGTTCCTGCATTTGAATCATTGATGTGCTCATAAACGTTCCTCGGGTTTCCGATTGGTTCTTTCCCGCCGGGCAGCTCACATGAGTCGCCAGTGTCGGGGGAAAGAGGGGCGGAAACTAGGCGAGGAAGACGGTCTGGCAAGCGGATATTTTCAGCCGGGAAAATATCGGAGCTGAGGGCGCTGCGCGCGAGCGGCCTTTACCCTCGCCGGAAAACGAGGCGGATGATGAGCAGCAGGTCGGCGACGCGCGTCTGGATCGGCCGATAGCTGACCCGGTGCTCGCGGATGTAGCGAGGCGCAAACTCGACCACGCCATGCACCACCAAGAGCAGCACCGCGTAGAGCAGCGGGAAGCTGAGAACCATGAGGATGGGTGAGGATAGCCAGGCGTGCATTAGAGGATTCCACGTTTAGCAGGATGGGTGCCCGCGTTCATAAGGCGGCCAACGTGGGGAGCGGAGGCGGCGGAGGCAAGCAGAAATTTCGTCGTGTTCAGCGATCGGCTCGGGCGAGGTTGGCGGCGTGCCGGTATTGCTGGCGAAAATGATCCGCGAGTTCTTTGGCGAGCTGCACTTCCTTGATCTTATCGCCGCCCAGCGCCTCGCGCATGCGTCCGCTGGCGATGGCGTAGTCCACGGCGCTCACGTCCTCAAACGCCGCCGTGGCCTCCGGCGGAAAATGCGCGGCGATGAGTGCGCGCCACGCGGCGGCGAGTTCATCGTGTGTGTCGATGCACATGACGCGGAACGTAAAGGAGATCGGGGTGAAGAGCGGGCCGGTCCACGCGCTGTGATAGGTGAAGGTCTTCGCGAGGGCGTAGGGATCGACCTCGGGATCGGAGCGGAGCGGGCGAAACTCGGGCGCGTAGAGCGCGGGGAGCACGGGCAGACGGCGCAGGGCGTAGTGTTGCGGGCCGCCGGGTGTGCCGGTTTTCCAGTTCCAAAGTTTCTGTGCCTCGGGCGACATGACGAAGGCGATGAATTCGCGGGCCATGTCGGCATTCGGCGCTCCGCGGAAAAGCCCGATGGGATCGACGCCGACGGAGGTGCCGCCCGCGGCGTTGACGTATTGCAGGCGTGAGGTGCCGTCCGCTTTGCGCACGGCTTCGCTTTGGAAGCGTCCGTAAAAATCGATGGTCATCCCAGCGGCGGCCTCACCGGCTTCCACATCGAGCGCGATCTTCGTGGACGAATCGGTGAAGTAGCGCGCGTTCGCGCCGATCTTCATCAGCAGGCGCATCGCCTGCGTCCAACCGATGCGCACACCCGCCTGCTCCTGTTCGCCGGGCGTCCGCGGATCGTCAGCCTCGCCGCGGATGCCGGCGACCACCTCACCCATCTGCTGCTGGATGAGCATCTCGAAAGCCTTGTTCACCGAGCTGCTCTGCGTCGGATTCGCGAGCGCGATTTCGTGAACGTAGCGCGGGTCGGCGAGATCGGCCCAGCGCACCGGCGGTGGGAGTCCGAGGCGTGTGAGCGAGTCGGTATTGAAGCAGATACCGAAGCTCGAAACGACGTTGCCGATCCAGCGGCCCTGCGGATCCCAGAACGTCTCGCCGCTGAGTGTCTGCGGAATCTGCCCCGCGCCGTCGCCGAAAAGCTCCGGGTGCGCTTTGATGAAACCGCAATCGACGAGCCGGCCGGCCTTCGCCTGCTGCTGAAAGTCGTAAGCGCCGCCGCCGAAAAAAAGGTCGATCTTGCAGCCCACCTCCGACGCGAGAAACGCGCGCCGCGCCTCCTGCTCCGGCGTGTCCTGCGCAGGGTCTTTGCCGGGCGTGATCTTCCCGTTGTCGAAGCTGCTTTCGACCGCCTTGCTCCACGGCTTGCCGAGCGTGTGCGTCCAGTGGTTTTGAAACGCGGCCAGATACTCCGAAGCCACGTAACGCCCGATCTCGCTTGTCCCGCCCGGCGTCCGCCAGTCCACGCGCACGCGCTGCCCGGTCTTCGCAAAATACTGCGCCTCAAACGCGCGCCCGAACTCCGAGCGGATGGATTCATTGTGCGGCGTGATGATGACCAGCGCCCGCTCGCCCGCGGGCGCGCCGCGCTCCTGCTTTGGCCGCAGCAAGATCGGCCCGAGCAGCACCGCGACGAGCGCGAGCAGGAGCGGCCAGGTCGTTTTCATTTACGCGGGCAGCGCGACCACATCCTCCGGCTCCACGCTGGCGAAAAGTTCGCGCTCCGGGCTCAGTTCGACGAAGCGCGGGTTCAGCTCGAAGACCTTGAGCGCATGCGGCCCGGCGGCGAATTGGTACTGCGCCATCTCGCCGAGATAGACGCGCTCCGTCAGCCGGCCGGCGACGGAGTTTTGCGGCGCGGCCTGCGTCGCCAGCCGCCAGCATTCGGGTCGGATGGAAAGGGTGCAGTTCTCGCCCGCGCGCGGCTGCCAGCCATTGCCGCCGAGCGTCGCCGCGAACTCGCGCAGCGCCGTCTCCACCACCACCGCCCCGCCGTTCACCGCGCTGATTTTTCCCTCGATGAAATTCGTCTCGCCCATGAAATCCGCGACGAAGCGCGAGTGTGGATGCCGATACACGTCCGCCGGAGTGCCGATCTGCCGGATGTGCCCGCCCTCCAAAATCGCCATGCGGTCGGCGATCGACAGCGCCTCCTTTTGGTCATGCGTCACGTAGATCGCCGTGAGTCCGAATTCCTTGCAGATGCGGCGGATTTCCGCTCGCATTTCCAGGCGCAGCCGCGCGTCGAGATTCGAGAGCGGCTCATCGAGCAGCAGGCACCGCGGGCGGATGACCAGCGCCCGCGCCAGCGCCACCCGCTGCTGCTGCCCGCCGGAAAGCTGATGAATCCGGCGTTCGCCGAGCGCCTCCATTTTCACGGAATCCAGCGCCGCCGCCACGCGCTCCGCGGTTTCCCGCGCGGGCACCTTTCTCTCCTCCAGCCCGAAGGCCACGTTTTGCGCCACCGTCATGTGCGGCCAGAGCGCGTAGCTTTGAAACATCATCCCCGTGTTGCGCAGATGCGGCGGCACGCGTGTCACGTCCTCATCGGCAAACAAGATGCGCCCGCTCTCCGGCGTGTAAAAACCCGCGATGCTCCGCAGCAGCGTCGTTTTCCCGCAGCCGCTCGGGCCGAGCAGGAAAAAAATCTCGCCCGCCTCGATGCGCAGATCCAGCCCATGCAGCGCGACCGTGTCGCCGAAGCGCTTCGTGAGATTTTCAATCGTGAGCGAGATCATGCGGCTAGGAAAAGGCAGGGACGGAATTAACGGAATTTGACCAAATTAACGGAATGGGATTTGGCGGCGACTCGCGGTGGAATACGCCGCTTTCCCGCAGTCATGTCCATTGAGAAATCCCATCCTCCCAATTCCGTTAATTCCGTCTAAAAAATCCCCGTCCATTTCCCTGCTGTGAGAAATTTCCTCGCGAACCCGTGGCGATTGGGGGTAATCCACTCCGGCAAATGATTCGTCGAGATTACCTTATCGTCGGTGCGGGCATTGGTGGCGTTAGTGTTTGCGAGGGCATCCGGGAGCATGACCCGAAAGGAACGATCCTCCTCGCCGGGCACGAAACCGCGCTGCCCTACCACCGCCCGCAGCTTTTCAAATCGCAGCTCGGCAAGCGCGCGGGCAGCGCCGAGCAGGTGCTGGTGCATGACGCCGCGTGGTTCGACAAGCAGCACATCGAGGTGCGCACGGACACGCAGGTCACGCAGATCAATCTGGAACGCCGTGTCGCCGTGCTCGCCAACGGGCAGGCCATCGAGTTTCGCAAAGCCTGCATGGCCATGGGCAGCCGCGCGCGGCGTCCGCA
>JANXSB010000343.1 GCA_025352865.1 Chthoniobacter sp.
ACTGATGCGCCACGGATTGCGCAGCCCGTAGGCCCATTTTTCGCCGCGCGCACCGGGCTCGTTCACAAAGGGGTTGTCCTTCGGGATGCCGTATTCGCGACCCGCGTCGGGATGATCCACGTCAATGCGCAGCACGCTCGAGAACACGCGTGTCATGTCCTGCCCTGAGACGAGCGCGTCCGCCGGATCGGGCTTCGTGCCGTCGCCGGTGGAGAAGTAGAGCCTGCCGTCCGGGCCGAAGCGGACGTTGCCGCCGTTGTGTCCGCCTGCGGGCCACGAGAAGAGAATCTTGCCGCTGGCAATATCGAGCTTCGGCACATCGTCGCCGGTGACGCGGAAGCGAATGATGTGCGATCCATTTGCGCGCGCCTCCTTCCCGTGGAGATCCTGGATGCCGAAAACGTAGGCAAAGCGGTTCTCCGCGAAGCGCGGGTGAAACGTGATCGAATACGCGCGGACGATCTCCGAATCAAAGGCCGAGAGATTTCCAAAGTCGTCCACCTTGTCCGTGCCCGGCACGAAGGAGCGTACCGTCCCGAGTTCTTCCATCACCACGAGCCGATCACTGCCGGGGAACTGCTGGATGTCCACCGGCCTGCTGAACGTGATGCCGGGAAAAATGCGCTCGACCACGAATGGCGGCGGCGGCTCGGGCGTGCCGTGGATGCGCGACGTCGTCCACGGCACGCGCTGATCTGCAAACGCCGCGCCGCAAAAAAGTGCGAGCGCGATGAGGATGAAGGTGCGGAGACGGGTGGGAGGATGTCCGATCATGTGGGAAACAAGGCTGGAGGTTGGATTTTGCTAGGCGGAACGGCGCACGGCGACGGCTTTCCGGCGAATTCGTGGACGAGGACGTGGACCTGCGCCCCAACTACACGCTGAACTGGCTCCCGCCCACCGGCACCAGCGCCATCATCAAGGTCCGCCTCATGTATAGCCTCAAGGGCAACGATACGGGGAACTGGAGCGACTGGCAGCAGTGGACGCACACATGAGCACGCGCCATCTTTCCACCTTGCGCACCGCACCCGAGTGTGCGACTGCACGCGGCCTTTTTGAAAACGACCATCCAAGTGTGAAACTAAAGCTAGCCACATCCTTCCTGCCGAAGCTGCTCGCCACCGCGCTGCTGCTCGGCGGGGGATTTGCGGCGATCAGCCGGGCGGCAATCATGTACGTGGCAAACCGCGGCAACAACACCATCGAGAAAATCGCCAGCGACGGCAGCGGTTCGGTCTTTGCCAACACGGGCTTGAACAGACCCTGGGGCGTAGCCTTCGACAGCGCGGGCAATCTCTACGCGGCAAACCTTAGCGGCAACACCATCGAGAAGTTCTCCCCGACAGGAACCGATTTGGGCATCTTTGCCAGCACCGGCTTGAGCAACCCTGCTGGCCTCGCCTTTGACAGCGTGGGAAATCTCTACGTGGCAAACTCCGGAAACAATACCATAGAGAAATTCACCCCCGGCGGCGTCGGCTCGATCTTTGCCAGCAGCGGCTTGGTCACTCCCATCGGTCTTGCCTTTGACAGCGCGGGCAATCTCTACGCGGCCAACGGTAACAGCAACTACATCGAGAAATTCACGCCCGGCGGCGTCGGCTCGATTTTCGCCAGCAGCGGCTTGTCCCAGCCCACCGGCCTTGCCTTTGACAGCACGGGCAATCTCTACGTGGCAAACGGTACGCCTGGCACCTACTCCATTAACAAGTTCACCCCGGGTGGCGTCGGCTCGGTCTTTGCCAATACCGGCTTGAACGGCCCCTTCGGCCTCGCCTTTGACAGCGTCGGCAATCTCTATGCGGCAAACTTCAGCGGCAGCACGATTGAGAAGTTCACGAGCGCGGGCGTCGGCTCGGTCTTTGCCACCAGCGCCAACGGACTGAGTTCACCCACTTTTCTCGCCTTCACTAACGACGCCGGCGTGCCGTTGCCGCTAGCCAATGCCTTTCCGACGCCCGAGCCTGCGACTCCCATGCTGCTGCTGCTCGGCGGACTCGGAATGCTCGCCACGCGCCGCCCGCGCGCCGCAGTGCGCAAATCGTAAACCATAAATCTGAAATCCTAAATTCCCCCAGTGCCTTTCGACCCCACCAAGCCCGCCTTTGGCTCGCCGGATTCATCGGCGGAGATGCGCGCGAAGTTCAACGAGCTGATCAACGCGCTGCGGAGATAAGGGGCGCGGTTTGTTGCGGGTTTCGTCAGCGGGCATCCGGGAGCAGCTTCTTTGTCGCGTTCATCGGGAGGACGACGAGGCCGGCGAGGAGCATCGCGCTGGCGAGCGTGAAGAAGACGAAATATTTTCCGTCGCCTCCGCCGTGCGCCTTCAGCCACGGGAAGAGCAGCGCGCCGGCGCTCGCGCCGAGGTTGCCCCACATATTTCCCCAGCCGCCCGCGGCGGCGGTGGCACGTCCGCCGACGTCGCCCATGAAGGCCCACATCGCGGGGTTCGCGAGGTCGGTGCAGAAGGAGACGACGGCGCAGCACGCGATGAAGGGCCACACGGCGGTGGTGAATGGCAGGCACGCGTATGCGGTCGTGGCGACGAGCATGGCGCTCGCGACGGGGAGCACGCGGCCCGCGCGCAGTCCGAAGCGTCGCGTGGCCCAGTCGCAATACCAACCGCCAGCGACCTGGCCCGCCATGCCGAGGGCGAGCACGCAGGTGACCATCCTGCCGCCTTCGATCTCGGTGACTTCTTTGTAGTTGTTTTTGAGATACGTCGGCAACCAGGTGACGAGGAATCCCCAGCCGATGTTCACGCACACCTGATAGGCTGAATTGCACCACAGGCTGGTGCTCTTGGTGAAATTTTTCAGCGCGTGTGCGAGTTCGCGTCCGGTGAGGGGCGGCTCGATTTTGGGCCTGCCGATCAGTGCGAGTTCGGCGGCGTTCACGCCGGGGTGCGTCTGCGGATCGGAGCGCACGATTTTCCAAAACAGGAAGGCGATGAGCAGGCCCGCGGTGCCGTCAATCCACAGCGAGGTGCGCCAGCCGCCCATGTGGACGACCATCCAGATCGTGAGGAAGGGCGCGAGCGTGCCGCCGATGCGCCCGCCGAGCGCGACCATGCCGCTGGCGCGCGCGCGGCCTGCGCACGGGATCCATTTCCGCACCATCGCCATCGCGGTGGGATACGCGCCGGCCTCGGCCATTCCGCAGAGCAGCCGCGCGACAAGCAAACTGGCGAAGCCGACGGCGAGGCCGGTCATGATCGTGAAGAGCGACCAGAGCACGACGTAGAGCGTGAGCGTGGAGCGCGCGCCGAAGCGATCGCTCGCCCAGCCCGCGGGCACTTGCAGGAGCGCGTAGGCAAAAAAGAACGCGCTGAGAATCCGGCCGGTTTCCTTTTCCCCGAGCGCGATGTCCTTCGCGAAGGAGGCCGACTTCACGATCTCGGCCATGCAAATGCGGTCGAGATACATGATGAACGCGACGAGCATCGTGACGCCGATGATGCGGCTGCGGATGTTCGTGGGCCGGGGGGAATCGGGCATCGCGGGCATTCAATGGCGGCGGGCGCGCGATGGGCAAGCTGCGTGTGGCTGCGCGCAAATCATGAATCGGAGTTTGAGTTTCCTCCGCGTGGGAAATAAGCACAGTGCCGCCATGATGAAAGCGTTCCTCCTGCTTTGCGCCCTCGTCCTGTCGCCGATCCTCCGCGCCGCGGAACCGGGCGAATTTGCCTT
>JANXSB010000626.1 GCA_025352865.1 Chthoniobacter sp.
ATGGAGCGCGCCGTCGGGCAGGCCGACGAGATGGCAGTCGATGGTTTTCTGCGCGGGCTGCACGCCGCGGACGACGAATGCGCCGAGCCCGCGCGGCTCGGGATTGCCTCCGCTCTGGCCCTGCTGGAGCCGCACCTGGACTTCGGCGGCACCGGCCCGCCACGGAAAGTTGCTCTCACCCGGCAGACGCGAGCCGGCTTTCAAGACGAAGCCGCCGTCGCCGTCATCGAGCACGAGGACGACGGGGCGCTGGAGAAAGCCGGACTGGTGAACCTCGAGCGGCACGCCGCAGCCGGCGACGAGGCCGCTCCACGCATCGATCATGAGCGTGGCGGAGGCTCGGAAATCATCGGGCACTTCGCCCGCGATGGCTTTGCGCATCACGCCGATGGCGTCGTTGGTCAGCCCCATTTGCTGCAAAGTCTGCGCGTAGTTCCAATCGACGCGCTTGGTGAATTTCCCGCTGTCGATCTTCGGCTTGATGATGCTCACCAGCTTTTCAAAACCGCGCGCCTCGCCAAGCGCGGCGGTGTAGTGCAGCAGCACGTCCTCGGAGTCCGGCGCGATCTGATGGGCACACTCGGCCCACTTCACGGCGGTGGCCGCGTCGGCGCGTTTGCGCGCGATGTTGCTCGCGAGGATGAAGGCCATCCACGATTTCCGCTCCTCGCCGAACTTCGCCAGCGCCTGCTCTTTTTTCGGATCGTGCTCGTTCTGCGTGAGCGCAAAGCGGATGCCGAGCGGGGCCTGCGCGTTCGGGTCGAGCGCGAGCACGGCTTCGAGCGCGGTGGCTTCACCAGCGGTGTCGCCGGTGGCGTTGCAGATTTGCGCGAGGTGAAAAAATCCCTCGGGATCGGTAGGCACCTGCACGGTGTAGGGCTCGATGGTCGCACGCGCTTGATCGAGCTGGCCGGCCATGCGGTATGCGGCGGTGAGTCCGAAAACGGCGCGGCGGTTCGTGGGCTGCAAAGCGTGCGCGCGCTGGAGCGCCTGGAAGCCAAGTTCGGGCGCGAAGCCCTGCTGCAAAAGGTGCTCGCCTTGCGCGAGGAGTTTCTCCGGATCGTTGACGACCTGCTGGAGTTGCTGCGCGACCATTTTCGCAAAGGTTTCCTGATCGACAAACGCTGCGGACTCCGGGTCGTTCGGGTCGCGCAGGAGCTTGATGACCGCGCGGAGCTGCGCGAGCCCTTCCAGCGCGGTGCGGTCGTTGGGCGAGATTTCGAGCGACTTTTTGAAAGCGGCGAGCGCCTCGTCGCGCTGGCCGCGCATGGCGTGCATGACGCCGAGGTTGTTCCAGATCGCGCCGATGCCCGGCGTCTTTTCCGTGGCCGCGCGGAAGAGCGCAATGGCGTCGTCCTCACGCCCCTCCAGCCGCGCGACGGTGCCGCGGTGAAACAGCCCGAACGAAGTGCCGGGATGGCTTTCCTCGAACTTCGCAAGCAACTCGCCAGCTTCGGTGGACTCGGCGTCGTCGATGGCATCGGCGAGCGGATCGAGATGCTGCGCGGCGCGGTCAAAGGACTGCCACGGCTCGGTGAGTTCCGTGCCCATCGCGCCGATGGCGCGGAGCATGTGCTCGATCTCGAAAGGGTCGCTGTTGGCGACGGCAGGATCGACATCCGTGGGCCACGGGATGCGGTGCGGGAGGCCGAAGAAATCGAGTTCCCAGGAAGTGGATTCGATCCAGCGGAAAGGGGTGGTGAGGGTGGCGGACATAGGAGTGTTATTTAGCCGGCGATGAGCCGGAGGATCGCGGACTTATCAGCTTTCGCGGGGATCACGGAGCCGCATTGTTCGCGGGCGATGTCGGGGTCTTTCAGCCCGTGGCCGGTGACGGTGCAGACGATTTTGCTGCCCTCGGCGATGCGCGGAAACACGCACGCGCCGCACGATTGCGGGCCGAGGCATTTGAAAAGTCCCGCGATGCTCGCGGCGCTGGCGGGCTCGACGAAGATGCCCTCGTTACTCGCGAGCCATTGCTGCGCGAAAAGGATTTCGCCGTCGGTCACGATGTCGATGGAGCCGTCGGAATCCTTGATCGCGGCGTTCGCCAAATCCCAGCTCGCGGGATTTCCAATGCGGATCGCGGTCGCAATCGTGTCGGGCTTTTCGATGACCTTGCCGTGAAAAATCGGGGCCGATCCCGCGGCCTGAAAGCCGGCCATTTTCGGCAGCTTCGTGGAGCGCCCGAGTTTGTGAAACTCGCGGTAGCCCATCCAGTACGCGCTGATGTTTCCCGCGTTCCCGACCGGCAGAACGTGAATGTCCGGCGCATCGCCGAGCACTTCGATGATCTCAAAGCTCGCGGTCTTCTGGCCTTCGAGTCGGTACGGATTGATCGAGTTCACGATGGCGATGGGCTCCGTCTCGCCGATCTCGCGGACGAGCCGCAGCGCGTCGTCGAAATTGCCGTCGATGGCCACAACCTTCGCGCCGTACATGAAAGCCTGCGCCAGTTTCCCAAACGCGATTTTCCCCGCCGGCAGCAGCACGATGCACGCGACGCTGGCGCGCGCGGCGTAGGCGGCGGCGGCGGCGCTGGTGTTGCCGGTGCTCGCGCAGATGACGGCCTGCGCGCCAGCCTCCACGGCCTTCGAGAGCGCCATGGTCATGCCGCGATCCTTGAACGAACCGGTCGGATTCAGCCCCTCGTATTTGATGAAAACCTCGCACCCGCGCCCGACGCGCGCGCTGAGTTTCGGCGAGTGGATGAGCGGCGTGCTGCCTTCATTCAGCGAGATGAAAGGCGTGGCGTCGGTGACGGGCAAAAACTCGCGCCACCGGGCCATCACGCCGCGGTCGTGAAGGGATCGGAAACTCATGCGAAGTTTTCCACGCGGATCATGCGCGGGGTCTTTTTCACACAGGGGAGCGCGCCGATTTTTTCCAAAGCGGAAGCGATCTGCGCGTTCGTGGCTTTGTGGATGACGAGGATGAGCGAGACGGGTTCACCCTCGCTGCTCTCGGGCTGGAAGATCGAGGAAATGCCGATGTTCAATCCGCCGAGGACGCCGGCAACCTGGGCGATGACGCCGGGGCGATCCTCGACGGTGAGGCGGAGATAGTATTCCGAAACGATCTCGGCGATGGGCTTGCAGGTGCCGTAAAGGCCGTGGGGCATGAAGCCATAGTTGCTGCGCGGCGATTGCAGCGCGGCGGCCGCTTCGGCGAGGTCGGCGATGACGGAACTCGAGGTCGGATCCTGACCCGCGCCGCGTCCGTAGAAAAGCGTGTCGCCGACGATGTCGCCATGCACGGCGAGCGCGTTGAAGACGCCGTTGACGCTGGCCAGCACATGCTTCTCGGGGATGAGCGTGGGATGCACGCGCACTTCGATCTCGCCGCTCGCGTCGGCTTTGATGATGCCGAGCAGCTTGATCGTGTAGCCGAGTTTGCGCGCAAAGCAGATGTCGTGGGCGGTGATGTGCTCGATGCCTTCGACGTGGATTTTGTCCCCCGGCACCCAGAAGCCGTAGGCGAGCGAGGCGAGGATGATCGCTTTGTGCGCGGCGTCGCCGCCGTTCACGTCGAGCGCGGGATCGGCCTCGGCGTAGCCCGCGGCCTGGGCCTCGGCGAGCGCCTCGGTGAAGCCGATGCCGCGTTCGCACATCTGCGTGAGGATGTAGTTGCTCGTGCCGTTGATGATCCCGTGGATCGACCGGATGTGATTGCCGATGAAGGCTTCGCGGATGGACTTGATGATCGGAATCCCGCCCGCGACCGCCGCCTCGAAAAACACCGGCACCTTGTATTTTGTCGCGGCCTCAAAAATCTCGCGCCCGTGCTCGGCGAGCAGCGCCTTGTTGCCCGTGACGACTATTTTCCCCCGCTCGATCGCGCCCAAAATGAGCCGCAGGCTTTCGTCCTTCTGCCCCATCAATTCCACCACGATCTGGATCGCCGGATCATCGAGCAAATCCTCCCAGCGCGTGGTCAGCAATTCGCCGGAAACGCTGACGCCACGGGCCTTCGCGAGATCGCGCACGGCGATCCTTTTCACCTCCAGCTCGTACCCGAGCCGCTCCCGGAGCAGGGCGCGGTTCTGCGTCAGATGTTTGAAGACACCTGCGCCGACATTGCCCATTCCAGCGAGTCCGATTCCGAAAGTTTGCATGCGAAAAGGGCGCGGACTATCGCGCCCGTGTTTTGGGCTGTAAAGGCGGGAGTTACCGCGCGGCGCAGCGCGAATTCCGGGAGCTAAAGCTCAAGCGCCACGCCGGGCGTGGGCGTGAGGATTTCGCTCTGCGGGAGATCGGCGGCGAGGGTGGCGCGGAACCACTCGATGGCACCGGTGTCGCCGTGGACGAGGATGACTTTTTTCGGGCGCACTTTGTTCACGTAGGCGCGGATGCTTTCGCGGGTGGCGTGGGCGCTGAAATTGAATTGCTCGAGAGCGCAGTTGAGCGGCTGCGGGGGAAACTCGGGGCTGAGCTGGACGGTGTCACCGTGGGCGGCGGCGCGGATGCGGCCGGCGGGCGAGGCGGGGTCGGCGTAGCCGACGAAAAAGAGGGCGTGCGCGGGATCGCTGAGGACCTGGCGGGCGAAGGAATTCGAGAGCGTTTTCTCGGTCATCATGCCGCTGGAAATGGCGTAGATGCGCTCACCTTTGAGCGGCGTGGCGGCGGCGGCTTTGCCGGCCATGGTGAAAGGCGCGACGGCGTCGAGGATTTGCAGGTCGTGCTTCTGGCGCGGGGTTTGGTGCGCGAGTTTGTCGTAGATTTCGGTGAGCTTGGTGCCGAG
>JANXSB010000637.1 GCA_025352865.1 Chthoniobacter sp.
CGCGAGCGGCGGCGACACGACACAAGACCCAAACAACGCGCTGTGGGCGCGCGCCGAGCGCCGGCGGCTCGACGCGGAATCCATCCGCGACGCGATGCTCTTCGTCAGCGGCGATCTCGATTTCACGCCCGGCGGCGAGCATCCGTTTCCGTCGGTCCACACCTGGGGCTTCACGCAGCACCAGCAGTTCTTCGCGCTCTACGACACACGGCAGCGCGCGGTCTATCAGATGCAGCAGCGGCTGCGGAAACATCCCTTCCTTGCGCTCTTCGACGGCGCGGACACCAACGCCAGCACTTCCACCCGCGCGACCAGCACCACGCCGCTGCAATCGCTCTTCGCGATGAACGACCCCTTTGCCCACGAGCGCGCGAACCGCCTCGCCGCGCACCTCGCCGAACTCGCGCCCGACGAATCCCAGCGCCTCACGCTCGCCTTCCTCACGCTCTACGGACGCCCGCCCGAGCCGGACGAAACCGCGATGTTCACCACCTACCTCGCGCAGCTCCGCGAGAAAAAGAACCTGCCGCCGGATCAAGCGTGGGCCAGCCTCGCGCGCGTGCTGCTCGCAGCGAATGAATTCCTCTATCTCGACTGAACCATGAACCGCCGCACCGCCATCCGCTCGCTCCTCGGCAGCTCGCTCGTGCTCCCCGGCATCCTCTCCGAGCTGCTCGCCGCACCGCCCGCGCCCGACGATCCGCTCGCGCCGAAGCCCCCGCATTTCGCCCCGAAAGCGAAGCGCGTGATCTTTCTCCACATGAGCGGCGGCGTCTCGCATGTGGATTCCTTCGACTACAAACCGAAGCTCATCGCCGATCACAACGCGCCCTACCAAGTGCCGAAGAAGATGCTCGACGCCTTCGCGCAGGAGAACCGGAGCGAGGTGAAGTATTTCAAAAAGCCCGCATGGGAATTCAAGCAGCGCGGACAGTCCGGCCTGTGGATCAGCGAGCTTTTTCCCAGGATCGCCGAGCGCGCCGATGACCTCTGCCTCGTCCGCTCCATGTTCACCGACAACGCCGACCACGCGCAGGCCACGCTCGGCATCCACACCGGCTCGGTGTCCTTCACGCGGCCCAGCATGGGCTCGTGGATCAGCTACGGCCTCGGGTCGGAAAATGCGAACCTGCCTGGCTTCATGGTCATCGCGCCCGCGCTGCCGTACAGCGGCGCGCAGCTCTGGTCGAGCGACTTTCTGCCCGGCTGCCATCAGGGCTGCCACGTCGTCCCTGGCCCCGATCCCGTGCCGAATATCCGCCGCCGCACCGCCGATCCCGAGGTGCAGGAAATGGAACTCAGCGTCGCGCAAGCCTTCAACCGCCGCCACCTCGCCAGCCGTGGCGACGACCCGCAGCTCGCCGCGCGCATCCGCTCCTTCGAGACCGCCTTTGCCATGCAGTCCGCCGCGCCCGAGGCCTTTGATCTCGCGGGTGAAAACGACGACATCCACCGGCTCTACGGTCTCGAACGCGGCAGCACCAAAGGCTTTGCCTGGCAGTGCCTCATCGCCCGCCGGCTCGCCGAGCGCGGCGTGCGTTTCATCGAGCTGATCGACACCGGCGCCTCGGGAAACTGGGACGCCCACGGCGACATGGCGGAGCACGCCCCGCTCGCGCGCAATGTGGACCAGCCCATCGCCGCCCTGCTCACCGACCTGAAACAGCGCGGCCTACTCGCCGATACCCTCGTCGTCTGGGCCACCGAGTTTGGCCGCACCCCCTTCAACACCGCCAAGGACGCCAAAGGCCGCGAGCATCACGCCCAGGCCTTCACCTGCTGGATGGCTGGCGGCGGCGTGAAAGGCGGCCTCGCCCACGGCGAGACCGACGACTACGGCAACACCATCGTCAGCGACCCCGTCCACTTCCACGACCTCCACGCCACCATCCTCCACCTCCTCGGCCTCGACCACACCCGCCTCACCTACCGCTCCGGCGGGCGCGATTTCCGGCTCACGGACGTGAGTGGGAATGTCGTCAAAGCCGTGCTCGCTTGAAAGAGCGCACGCCGCCGAAACACAGTATCGCCCCATGAGGGCATTCCCAAACCCGCAGTTTGGGAACGAGGGGATAAAAGCTCAATGTCCAGCCTCTGTTCGCTGGCGCGCGTTGTTAGGCCGATAACCGCAGCCCGCACCCTCCCACTGCAATAAAAAGGCTCCTGAAACCGGAGTTTCAGGAGCCACACTAAGTGGGTCTGAGGCTATTCGCCCCAGCCACGCTGGACGTTGATTGTATTGCCATCGCCGTCACGAGTGACGGTGATCTTTCCGCCCAAGCCAAGCGGCAAATCGGTTTCGTGCGACGTATACTCGCGCGTGCTTCCGCCTTCATCCCTGGTCACCGAAGTGCCATCGGAGAAACGTTCAGTCACGCTATTGTCATCATGGTACTCTTTGTCGCCACCGGAAAACAAATCTGATAAAAAACCCATTTCAATCACCTCCTTTCTATGTGGGTAGATGTTGATGATCTCCGCGCGCTCGTCAAACGAAATATTTCAGCGCCTCGTTGTTACCAAACTCCGTTTGGTAACGCAATGAGGAGGGAAACTCTGTTTCCCACGGCGGGGGTGTCGGCGGGGCGGAGCCGGGTGCGCGCCCGCACGCGCCTTTGGCGGGTGGAGGATGCACTCTGGCGGTTGGAAGAGCGTTTTTGGC
>JANXSB010000652.1 GCA_025352865.1 Chthoniobacter sp.
CTCGGCCCGAGCACGGCGTCGTGCGTTTCCAGCGCCCGCCATGTTACGGAAAAAGTCGCCGTGCCTACCTCGATGCAATCGCTCCCGATGACCGCGACCTTGGCAAAACCCCGCGCGAACGCCTCCACAAACGCCTGCTCCAAACGTTCGCCAAGATCGCCAGCCGCCTGCGCGACGAAATCCGCGCGCCGCCCCGCGAGCAAGCTCTGGAGCCAATCCGCGACCTGCGCGCGTTTTTCTGGCGGATCGAACATCACGATGAGGTCATCCCCGTCCGGCAGCCCCGCGACCACCGCGGCGACGAGCCGCCGGTAGATGTCCGCCGCCATCTCCGCGCCGAGCGTCGCGGCGAGGCGGGTCTTCACTTTCCCCGGCTCGGGATATTTCACGAAAAGCAGAATCGCGCGACGCACGCGAGCGAGCGTAGCGATTCGGAGTGCCGTCCCTACCCGGCTTCGCCGCACCCTCGTTCGCGTATTGAAACGCCCAACGATCCCGCTAACGTCCGGCCCAATGGCGCGCGCCCAAGCCCAAACCACCCACTCCTTCCACGAAGTCCTGAGCCTCGCTTTGCTCGGCGCGGGGACGCTGCTTTTCCTCGCGCTCATCTCGTACACGCCGGCGGATGTGCCGAGCTGGTTTCCGCTCAGCAGCGTCGCGGCGGCGCGCGGGCCGGTGCTGAATTTCATCGGCAGCATTGGCGCGATTGTCGCGTGCCTGAGCTACGCGTTTCTCGGCGCGGCCTCGTACCTCGTGGCCGCGCTGCTGCTCGGCTACGGCGGGGCGAAACTGCTCAACCCCGAGCTGCGCCTCACGCCGCGCGCGCTGTGGGCCATCGCCTTCATCGTCTCCGGCGCGTGCCTCGCACATCTGCTGCCCTTCCGGCTCATCGATGCCGCGCGGCTCAATCTCGCGAGCGAAGGCGGCTGGGTCGGCAAATGGATCGGCGGACTCCTTTTCAAAAACCTCCTCGGCAGCATCGGCTCGATGATCGTGCTCGTGCTGCTTTACGCCGCGAGCCTCATCCTGCTCACCGGCATCCACCCGATCGCGGCGCTGCGCGAGCTGGCTGCGCTCCCGCCGCTGTGGCTGGAAAAATGGCGCGCAAAAAAAATGACCGACGCCAACGAACAGGGGCACCTCCAGCTCGAAGCCGAGCGCCTCGCCCGCGAACGCCGCAAACTCGAAAAAACCCTCGCCAAACGCGGAGCCGCAGTGCCCGCCGATCCTGCGCCAGAGCTGGCGGAGCAGCAGACGCTGCCGCTTCTCGCCGAGCCCGAGGGAGCGCCGCGGCCCGCCCCGGTCATCATCGACAGCTCGCTGCCGCCGCCGCCGAAACGCGACCGCGCGAAGAAGGACAAGTTTGCGCCGCTCACTCCCATCTCGTGCGAAGACTACGATTTGCCATCATTCGATTTGCTCGATCCGGTCGATCATTCCGCGCATGAAACAGCCGACCCCAACGAACTCGCCGGCATCCGCCAGACGATCATCAACACGCTCGCGGAATTTGGCATCCAGGTTTCCCCTGGCGACATCACCCGCGGCCCCACCATCACGCGTTACGAGGTCTATCCCGCCAATGGCGTGCGCGTGGACAAGATCACCGCGCTGGAGCGCGACATCGCCCGCGCCACCTGCGCCGAGCGCATCAACATCCTCGCGCCCATCCCCGGCAAGGACACCGTCGGCATCGAGATCGCCAATTCCAAAAAGCAAAAGGTCACGCTTCGCGAGTTGCTCGAGAGCGACGACTTCCAGCACAGCAAAGCGAAAATCCCGCTCGCGCTCGGCAAGGACGTGTACGGCAAGACGATCATCGCCGACCTCGCCGCAATGCCGCACGGCCTCGTCGCCGGCACCACCGGCTCGGGCAAAAGCGTGTGCATCAACTCGATCATCGCCTCGATCCTCTACCGCTTCACGCCCACTGACCTGCGCTTCATCATGATCGACCCGAAGGTCGTCGAGATGCAGATCTACAACGTCCTCCCGCACCTCGTCGTCCCCGTCGTCACCGATCCGAAAAAAGTGCTCCTCGCCCTGCGCTGGGCGATCGACGAGATGGAAAGGCGCTACGCCATTTTCGCCAAGACCGGCGTGCGCAACATCGGCAGTTTCAACGAACGTCCGCTCCCGAAAACGCAGGCCGAACTCGACGCCCTCGCCGCTGCGAAAGAAGCCGAACTGCCGCTCGACGTTACGCCCGCGAGTGACGCGATTTTTTCGGAAGCCGAAGCTTTTTCCGAAAGCAATGCCGCGTCCCCGCCCGACGAGTCGGTCGATCCCGAGAGCCTCACGAGCGAGGAGCGCATCGAGAAAATGACCACGGTGAAAAACATCCGCGACACCGACCTCATCATCCCGGATCGCATGCCTTTCATCGTCATCATCGTGGACGAGCTCGCCGACCTCATGCAGACCGCGCCCGCCGATGTGGAGAGCGCCATCGCCCGCATCACGCAAAAGGCGCGCGCCGCCGGCATCCACATGATCATCGCCACGCAGACGCCGCGCGCCGATGTCATCACCGGCGTCATCAAGGCGAACGTCCCGTGCCGCATCGCCTTCCAAGTGGCCTCGGGCCTTGATTCGCGGGTCATCCTCGATGAAAACGGCGCGGAGCGGCTGCTCGGCCAGGGCGACATGATGTACCGCCCGCCCGGCACCTCGCGCATGATCCGCGCGCAGGGCGTGTACGTGACCGACGAGGAGATTCGCAAAGTCGTCGAGCACGCCTCCGCGCAGAGCGAGCCGTCGTTTGAAAGCACCATCCACCAGCGCCTGCAATCCGGCGACGGCGGCGACGAGGAGGAGGAAGTGAGCGAGGAGGACGAAGACCTCGTGGACAAGTGCATCGAGGTCATGCGGCAGGAGAAAAAGGCGAGCACCTCGCTTTTCCAGCGCCGCCTCCGCCTCGGCTACACCCGCGCCGCGCGCATCCTCGACATCCTCGAAGCCCGCGGCTACGTGGCCGCCGGCGAAGGAGCCAAGCCCCGCGACATCCTCGTCGATCTCGACGCGATGGAGTAGGCGGAGCGCGCCGGGGCGTGTTTGCAGTCTCGCGTGCGCGGCCCGTCCGTGCTAAGCATGGCACCCGCAGATTTTCCACTTTCACCAATGCCCGAATCCGTAGGTCACAAACTCGCCCAGGCCCGCCACCAGCGCGGCCTGACGATCGACGAAGCGGCGTATGCCACCAAGCTGCGCCCCGACAAAATCCTTGCGCTCGAAAACGACGACTACGCCACCTTCGCGAGCAACGCCTACGCGAAGGGCTTCCTCAAAAACTACGCCCGCTACCTCGAGGTCGATGTCGCCGATTTCCTCAGCACGATGGACAGCACGCTGCCGATCAGCGTGGCCGACTATCAGTACCTCAGCAACGCTCCGCAGCGGCCCGCCTACTCCGAGCCGGTGCGCCGCGACCGCAAGCCGCCGTCGGTCATCCCGCTGCTCATCGGCGCGGTCGTGATCGTCATTTCGGCGACGGGTTTCTGGGTTTACAAAAGCGCCCAGCGCATCTTCGCCGAGCCCGCGCCACGGCCCGCGATGGCCGCTCAGTCCGCAACGCCCGCGCCCACGCTGCCCGCGGTCGCGCCCGACCTCGCAGTCCCCACGCTTTCGCTCGAACCAACACCTGCCGATGCGGTGGCCGTGGAACCGCAGTCGGCCACGCCGATGGCCGCCGCCGACCGCGCCATTCTCAAAGGCGGCGCGACGGCCAACTCCGCCGATCACGATGTCGTCACGCCCGTCCCCGTCCTCACGAACGACATCGCGCCGGCCAGCGGCGTGAATGAAATCCTCGTCGCGTCCGTGAAAAAAACGTGGATCACCGTCCGCAAAGACGACCCGAAAACGCCGCCGATTTTCGAGGACTACCTCTACCCCGGCATCCGCCCGCTGAAACTCCGCGGCACCCGCTTCTTCATCGAGGCGCGCGACCCGAGCGCCGTGCAGATCACGAAGAACGGACTGCCCATCGCGTATCAGGCACCGGGCGTGCCGATCCAATGAAGGGATGAGGTATGAAGGATGAGGTATGAGGCGAAAGCCTCGCCGCCATCTTTTCATAACTCATCCTTCCTGCCTCACACCTCATCCCATCCCGTGCCCACGCAAACTCTCCCACCTCCCGCCGCAAAAAAGAAAGTCGGCATGATCTCCCTCGGCTGCGCGAAAAACCTCGTCGATGCCGAACTCATGCTCGGCGGCATCCTCGCCCGCGGCATGGAGATCACCAGCGACGCCGATGAAGCCGACGTGCTCATCGTGAATACGTGCGCCTTCATCGACTCCGCGAAAGAAGAGAGCATCGAAGCCATTCTCGAAGCGCACCAGTCGCGCGGATTGAAAAAGCGCGCCGGGCAAAAGCTCATCGTCTCCGGCTGCATGGCCCAGCGCTTTTCCACCCAGCTCGCCACCGAGATGCCCGAGGTGGATGCCTTCATCGGTCTCGACCAAGTCGCCGATGCCGCCGCAATCATCGACCAAGTTTTCGCCCGTCCCAATTTTCAATCCCCAATTTTCAATCCTCAATCCTCAATCTCCCCCCTCACCGACGAAAAGTGGCAGCCCCTCAACCTCGTCACTCGCAAGCCAACCTACATCCCCGACTTCGACACCCCCCGCTTCCGCCTCACGCCAGCGCACACCGCCTTCACCAAGATCGCCGAGGGCTGCAACCACCCGTGCAGCTTCTGCGTCATCCCGCAGTTGCGCGGGCGGCACCGCTCGCGCACCATCGAGAGCGTCGTCGCCGAGGTCCGCG
>JANXSB010000025.1 GCA_025352865.1 Chthoniobacter sp.
AGTTCACGACGCATACCGTGCTGCGGGGGATTCCCTCCGGCCCTTCGTCACCAACACCGTGGTTCTCCTCCACAAGGCACTGAGCCGCGGCGAAGATATGATTTTTGAGGGCGCGCAAGGCACTTTCCTGGACATCGATCACGGAACCTATCCCTACGTGACCTCCTCGAATACCACCGCCGGCGGCGCCTGCACGGGGTCCGGCATTGCCCCGCATCGCATGGACCGGGTGGTCGGCGTGATGAAAGCCTACACCACGCGCGTCGGCGAAGGCCCATTCCCGACCGAGAACGCGGAGATTTCCGACATGCTGCACGGCATGGGCCGCGAGTATGGCTCGACCACCGGGCGCGCGCGGCGCTGCGGCTGGTTCGATGCCGTGGCCGTGCGCTACGCGGGGATGATTAACGGCATCGACGACATCGCCGTGACGAACCTCGACGGCCTCGACTCGCTCGCATCGATCCGCATTTGCACACACTACAAGCTCGGCCGCAAAACGCTCGAAGTGCCGCCATCCGACTTCCGCCAACTGACCGGCTGCCAGCCCGTGTACATCGAGATGCCCGGCTGGAAAACGCCGACGCACGAGGTGAAAAAATTCCGCGATTTGCCGAAGGCGGCGCAGACCTATCTGCGCAAGATCGCCGAACTGAGCGGCGCGAAGCTGACCATCGCGAGCGTCGGGCCGAACCGCGATCAGACCATCGTGGTTTAGAAACATGACCGTCCCGCGGCACATCGCGATCATCATGGACGGCAATGGACGCTGGGCGCGCGAGCGCGGGCTGCCGCGGATCAAGGGGCACGAGCAGGGCGCGGAGTCCGTGCGCGCGGTGACGGAAGCGTGCGTGGAATTGGGCGTGGAGTTTCTCACGGTCTATGCGTTTTCCACGGAAAACTGGAAACGCCCTGCCGACGAAGTCGCCGCGCTGTTTGTGCTGCTCGAACATTTCATCGCTCAGGAATTGCCGGTGCTGATGAAAAACAACGTGCGCCTCGCCGCAATCGGCCGGATTCACGAACTGCCCGAGAGCTGCCAGCGCGCGCTCGCCGACGCCATCGCGCAAACCGCCGCCAACACCGCGACCACCCTCATCCTCGCGCTCAACTACAGCGGACGCACCGAGATCATCGACGCCGTGCGCGCGCTCTGCGCCGACGCCGCGGCGGGCACGCTCGGCGAGATCGACGCCGACACCCTCAGCGCCCGCCTTTACACCGCCGCCTACCCCGACCCCGACCTGCTCATCCGCACCTCCGGCGAAATGCGGCTCTCCAACTTCCTCCTCTGGCAGCTCAGCTACACGGAAATCCACGTCACCGAAAAACTGTGGCCCGACTTTGGGAAAGCCGACTTGCGTGCAGCCATCGCGGAGTTCAATAAACGCCAGCGCCGCTACGGCGGTCTTTAGCTCTTCATGGACAAATCGCAATCCATCCTGGTCGTCGATCCCGACACCGACTTTCTCGCCTGGGTGCAGCACCAGCTCGGCACCGCGAGCACGCGCGTCATCACGGAGACCAAAAGCGATGAGGCCCTGAAAATCTTCAACCGCGAAGATCCCGACGTGGTGCTCATCGAGACACATCTGCAGCCCTTCAGCGGACAGGAGTTGCTGATCAAAGTGCGGCAGCGTGACCCCAATGCCGTCGTCATTTTGATGAGCGGTTTCGGCACCACGCAGGCCGTCATCGAGTCGATGAAACTCGGCGCGTTCGACTTCGTCCGTAAAGAAACGCTGCCCTTCACTCTCAAGGCCGTCGTGGACGCCGCACTCAAGGCGCAGGCCGAGATGAAATCCGCCACGACCTTCAAGCCGCAGCTCACCGTCGAGGAGCATCAGGACTCCATCGTCGGCAAGTCCGTGGCCATGCAGCAGGTTTTCAAAATGGTCGGCCGCGTGGCGCACAGCGATGCGCCCGTCATGATCACCGGCGAGAGCGGCACGGGCAAAGAACTCGTGGCCCGCGCCATCCACCACTACAGCGGGCGGAGCACCAAGGCGTTCGTCGCCATCAACTGCGCCGCGATCCCCGAGCAGCTTTTGGAAAGCGAGCTTTTCGGCCACGAAAAAGGCGCGTTCACCGGCGCGATCGGCGCGCGCGTCGGGCGCTTCGAGCAGAGCCACGGCGACACGCTTTTTCTCGATGAGATCGGCGACATGCCGCTCGCGCTCCAGGG
>JANXSB010000049.1 GCA_025352865.1 Chthoniobacter sp.
GCGCCCCCGAGGCCGAGATCATCTACACCAAGCCGCGCGCGGCGCCGTTGGAGGACGGGCGCTTCGTGGTGCGCTTCGCCACCGTCTTCACGAACGGCGCGAGCGCCCCGCCCGCCTCGCTCGACCGGCTCACGGTGGGCGAGCAGGCGGTGTCGGAACTCGTGGGCTCGGGGAAGTCGAACGACGAGGTGTCCGCGGTGCTGGGCGTGAGCGTGCATACGGTGCGCAGCCATCTGCGCGCGATTTTCCCGAAGCTCGGCGTGCAAAGCCGCGCTCAGCTCGCCGCCCGCCTGCACGCCGCCCGCCCGCCGGGCTAGGCGGGGCGGTGGTCCGTGAATTTGCAGCGTCATTCGTCATTCCGGCTTCCTTCGCCCCATCTCATCCGTCAATCGTCATTCGTCATTCCTTGTCCACGTCGCCTCCATCATCATCCGAGCCGCACGCCCGCCGCGCCCTCGTGCTGCTACTCGCGATCAATCTTTTCAACTACATCGACCGCTCGATCCTCGCGGCGGTGGAGCCGACTTTGCGGCACGATTTTTTCGCCGCAGGCGACCTGAGCACAAAGGCCAAGACCGGCTCGCTGGCGACGGCGTTTTTGCTCAGCTACATGCTGCTCGCGCCGGTCTTTGGGTGGTTCGCGGATCGCATGTCGCGGTGGGTGCTGGTGGGCATCAGCGTGGCGCTGTGGACGCTCGCGAGCGGGTGGTCGGGGCTGGCAGGTTCGTTCGTGGTGCTGCTCGTCACGCGGATGTTTGTGGGCGTGGGCGAGGCGGGCTACGGGCCGTCGGCACCGACGATTCTCTCGGATCTTTTTCCCGTGGAAAAGCGCGGGCGCATCATGTCGATCTTCTACCTCGCCATCCCGGTAGGCTCGGCGCTGGGCTACGTCTTCGGCGGCTGGTGCGCGGGGCACATGGGCTGGCGCTGGGCGTTTTACCTCGTGGTGCCGCCGGGGCTGCTGCTCGCGGTGTTCTGTTTTTTTCAGCGCGATCCGCGTGAGTCGAAACCGGCGGTGGCCGTGCGCAAGGCGTCGATCCACGACTACCTCGGGCTGCTGAAAATCCCGTCCTATGTGCTGAACACCGCAGCGATGACGGCGATGACTTTCGCCATCGGCGGGATTTCGTTTTGGATTCCCAGCTACATCTATGAATCGCGCGGCGCGGAGTTCATGCCACCGCCGCTCGTGCCGGATGAAAAGCTGCTCGCCGAGATCAACACGACCTTCGGAATCATCGCGGTCGTCGCGGGATTGCTCGGCACAATCCTCGGCGGCTGGCTCGGCGACAAGCTGCGCCAGCGCTACGGCGGCGCGTATTTCCTCGTCTCCGGCATCGCGATCCTCGGCGCTTTTCCCGCGACCGTGATGATGCTGCGCACGCCTTTTCCCGGAGCATGGGCCTTCGTTTTTCTCGCGGTGTTTTTCCTTTTTTTCAACACCGGCCCGGCCAACACCGCGCTGGCCAACGTGACCTCGCCCGCGGTTCGCTCGACCGCTTTCGCGCTGAACATTTTCATCATCCACGCGCTCGGCGACGCCATCTCACCGCCGCTCATCGGCTGGATCGCCGGGAAGACGAACATGAACACCGCCTTCTACGTCGTCTCGCTCGTGATGATCGTCGCCAGCGCCTTCTGGCTCATCGGCACCCGCTACCTCGCGCGCGATACGGCGGCGGTGACGGCGCTGGAAAGCTAGCCCTGCTCCCGCTTCGTCGCCGGCAGGATCGAGCACGCGTCCTTGCAGGGGAAGATACGGCTGAGAAGCAGCCGCCGCCGGCTCACCCAGCGGTAGATGATTTCCGCGGGCACGATAACGCCGGGAATCCACATCACCAGCGCCAGCGGCACGAGCAGCGGCAGCCGCATGCCGAGAAACCGGATCGCCCGCGCGCCCCGATAAACACAGCCCCCCGGCGTCACGCAGTGGATCGCCTCCAGCAGATTCTCGCGCCGGAGCTGCGGGGCGATTTCCTGCGCGCGCGGATCGGACAGCGGCACCAGCGCGAGCACGCCGAACCAGTCCAGCCAGCTCAGCACCTTCATTTGAAAAATGCACATCGGGCATTCGCCGTCGTAGAGCAGGCAGTGCTTGGTCATGGTGAAAAATTAGACGCTCAGGTGGCCCAGCGCCAGCAGTCCGTAAAAGGTGTATTCGGCGTCGAGATGATCGGCGGCCCAGTGGCCGTGGAAGCCGCCCTCGGCGCTCCAGAGCGTGTCGATGAAATCGAGGCATCGCGCGCGGATGGGCTCTGGCACAGGCGCGTCGAGGCAGGCGAGCGCGTGGAGGGTGGTCGCGGTGGAGAGCAGGCGGGGAGCGGAGCGGCGGGCATCGCGCGGAAGCCGCCGTCGGGGTGCGCCTGCGCGAGGAGCCAGTCGCCGACGGCGGGATGGATGGGCAGGCCGAGCTGATTGAGCAGCGGACACGCGAGGATTCAGAGCGGGAGCGTGAAGGAAAAAATCGCGCCGCGGTTCGGTTCCGAGCGGGCACCGATCTGACCTTTGTGATCCTCGATGATCCGCTTGCAGATGGACAGACCGAGGCCGGTGCCGTGGGCCTTGCCGTGGGTCGCGAACGGCTGGAAAAGGCGGGACGCGATCTCGGGCGCAAAGCCGGGGCCGGTGTCTTCGATTTCGGTGACGACCTCGCGATCGGCGGCGTGAAAGCGA
>JANXSB010000068.1 GCA_025352865.1 Chthoniobacter sp.
GGGCCTCTCGGGCTTTGGAAAAAAAACGGCGGACAACATTCTGGCGGCGATCCAGTCGCGCGCGAAACACGCCGGGCGTTTCCGCCTCGGGTCGATCGCGGCGGATGCGGAGCGGATGGCGTCGGAGTTGCGCGAACTGCCGGAGGTTTTCCAGGCGACGGTCGCAGGCAGCTACCGGCGGCGGAAGGAAGTCGTCGGCGATTTGGATTTCATCGTGGCCACGAACGGGCCGGAAGCCGTCTCGGATTTTTTCGTGAAACACGAGATGGTCGAGAGCGTGATCGCGCATGGTCCGACGAAATCGAGCGTCCGTTTCAAGAGCGGCATCCAGGCCGATCTGCGCGTGGTGAAAAGCGCGGAGTATCCCTTTGCGCTGAACTACTTCACCGGCTCGAAGGAGCACAACATCGTCATGCGCCAGCGCGCGCTGGCCCGCGGCTGGACGCTGAACGAATACCGGCTCGGGCCGGACGAAAAATCGAAAATTACACCGCAACCGGTGCCGCCGATCCGCGACGAGCGCGATCTCTACCGCGCGCTCGATCTCGATTACGTGGAGCCGGAATTGCGCGAGGATCGCGGGGAATTCGCCGCGGCGGAGGCGCACACTTTGCCCGACCTCATCGCGCCCGAAAACCTGCGCGGCACTTTCCACAACCACACCACCGCGAGCGACGGTCGAAGCACCCTCGCCGAGATGGCCGAGGCGGCGCAGGAGCTGGGGCTGCAATACCTCGGCATCGCCGACCACTCGAAATCGTCCGTCCAGGCGCACGGACTCGAGACCGACCGGCTGCTCGCGCAGTTGGCCGAGATCAAGGCGCTGAATGAAAGCTTCGCCGGCCATTTCCGGCTTTTTGCCGGGAGCGAGGTGGATATCCACAAGGATGGCTCGCTCGACTTTCCCGACCACCTGCTCGCGCAGCTCGATTACGTGGTCGGGTCCATTCACAGCTCGTTCTCGATGACCGAGGCGGAGATGACCGCGCGGATCATCCGCGCGATGGAAAATCCGCACCTCACCATGCTCGGCCATCTCACCGGACGGCTCCTGCTCTCACGCGACGGCTACGCGGTCAATGTGCCCGCAGTCATCGAAGCCGCCGCGCGCACCGGCACGCTGATTGAGTTGAACGCAAACCCACGCCGCCTCGACATGGACTGGCGCTGGTGGCCGCTGGCGAAGGAGAAAGGCGTGCGATGCGTCATCAATCCCGACGCGCATCACACCGATCACCTCCAGTTTCTCCACTACGGCATCGGCACCGCGCGCAAAGGCTGGCTCACGCGCAAGGACGTGGTGAACTGCCTGCCGCTCGGCAAAATCGAGGCCGTGCTCGCGGCGAAACGCGCGCGGAAAAAATGATCTGGCTCGTCGTCGCCGCCATCTTCTTCGCGAGCTATCTGCTCGGCTCGATCCCGAGCGGGATGCTCATCTCGAAATCGCAGGGCCTGGACATCCGCGAGCACGGCAGCAAGAACATCGGCGCGACGAATGTCTGGCGCGTGATGGGGAAACGCTTCGGCATCCTCGCCTTCGTCTGCGACACGGCAAAAGGCTGGCTCGCGGTGTGGTTTGGCGTCTGGCTGGCGTGGCATTTTCCGACCACCGTGCATTTGCCTCACGGCAAAACCGCGCTGCATTTTCTGCCGCACGATTTCGCCGGCATCACCGCCGCGCTTGGCTGCATCCTCGGGCACAATTTTCCCGTCTGGCTGCGCTTCAAAGGCGGCAAGGGCGTGGCCACTTCGCTCGGCGTGCTCATCGGCATGATGCCGCTCGCCTCGCTCATCATCTTCGCAATCTGGGGCGTCGTTTTGAAAGTCTCGCGCTACGTCTCGCTCGCCTCGATCGTCGCGGCGGCGTGCCTGCCCGTCGTGGTCATCGTGCTGATGTTTCTCGGTGGCGTGCAGGGCTGGGCGAATTTCTATTTCGCCATCGCCGCCGCCGCGCTCGTCATCAAACGCCACACGCCAAACATCCGGCGGCTGCGCGCTGGAGCCGAACTGCGCTTCGGCACGCCGAAACTGGTGGCTGAACAGAAATCCGAACCATGAGTTTTCAAAATGTCGGCATCGTCGGGGCGGGGAGCTGGGGCACGGCGCTCGCCTTTCCGCCGCTCGGGAATCATCTGCCCGTCACGGTCTGGGGCCATGACGCGGCGCACATCGCGCGCGTCGCTGCGGCGCGGGAAAACGCCGCGTATCTCCCCGGCGTCGCGCTGCCGGAGAAGCTGCGTTTCAC
>JANXSB010000092.1 GCA_025352865.1 Chthoniobacter sp.
GTGGAGACGCTGCTCATCGACATCACCGTGCAGGTCGGTCGCACTGGTGTCCTTACGCCGGTCGCCGAACTGAAACCAGTCTTCGTGCAAGGCTCGATGGTTTCCCGCGCGACGCTCCACAATGAAGACGAAATCCACCGCAAGAACATCCGCATCGGCGATACCGTCGTGATTCGTAAGGCGGGCATGGTGATTCCTGAGGTATTGGAAGCGGTGAAGTCGAAACGACCGCCCGAGGCGAAGGTATTTGATTTATTGCAGCACATCGGCGGCAAATGCCCTGCGTGCGGTGGCTCGGTCAAGCGTGACCCGCGGTTTCATGTCTTCGCGATGTGTACAAATGAAGAGAAAGTTGGGAACAAATTCAAATGCGCTTACCACACCGACGACTTAGCTTTCGTCAGCAACCGGTGTCCTAAGTGCGGATGCACGATGGAAAGGGTAGCGGATTACACCGACTACATTTGCGACAACATTGCGGGTTGCCCAGCGCAGCGGGTGAGACGGATTGAGTATTTCGCAGCTAGGAAGGCACTCGATATCGAATCACTCGGCGGCATCGTGGCCCAGAAACTCGTCGAGCGTGACCTCGCACGCGAGCCGCTCGATCTTTTCGGCATTAAGCAGGAACAGCTTGCGAAGCTGAATCTTGGCACTGACGACGAGCCGCGGGTCTTCGGTGAGAAAAACGCCGCGAAAGTGATCGAGGCACTCGAACGCGCCCGGCAAACGCCGTTACATCGCTGGGTTCTGGCGCTCGCTATTCCCGAGATAGGCGAGCAGACGGCTTTCGACCTCTCGGAACTTTTTTCTGATCTACAAGCCCTCGCATCATCAAGTCTGCTGAGGGACACCGCGCTACTAGGCGAGGCAAAACGTGCATTCGAGAGAAACAAAGTGGGCGACAACGAAAAGACGCTCCCGGAAGTCGAGAAGGCCGAGCGCAAGAAACGCCAAGCTGAAGCGAAGCAACTCGGTAATCCGATCGGAAGGCGTTTGATTGATGCCGGATTTGCTCGCCCGAGCGGGCAAGACTGGAATGCTCAGGCGCTGATTGGCCCGATCGCAGCTAAGGCCATCATTGATTGGGTTTCGAGTGAGACCGGACAGAAAGTGCTACGGCGAATGCAAGAACTCGGAATCTCCCCGCAGGGCGTTATCACACAAACTAAGGGCGATGCGGCTGACGAGTCCGGTATTCTCAGTGGTAAGACCTTTGTCCTCACTGGCACACTCGACGCAATGTCCCGCGGTGAAGCGGCGGAAAAAATTCGCGCGCTCGGCGGCAACGTCTCCGGCTCCGTCAGCCGTAAGACGCACTATGTCGTTGCCGGACCTAGTGCAGGATCAAAGCTCGACGAAGCACGCACTCTTGGCGTGCCGGTGCTCGACGAGCCGCAGTTTCTTTTGCTGCTAAGCGGCGAAGGATCGCCAAGGAAAGCACAGCAGGACTTGTTTTGAATCCGTAAAATGAAAACCACTATTTTTGCCAAGAGCAGTTCAGGAGGCAGCTATCCAGTCGAGTTCATGGAGGATGCGCTCAGCCTGCGAGTTTTCTGCCACTGTCAGGCAGGAGTTCTTCAACAGATGTGCAAGCACAAGCTGGCTCTGATTAAACTCGATCCGAAAATGCTTTTCGACTCCGCACAAATCTCGGAACTGGAAGTGATTGGGGCGTGGCCAACGTACGCGGCCTTGCGAGTACGAATTGATGTTTATGAGCGAAGCCTCGCTGACTTGGAGCGTCAGAAGAGCCAAATTTCGCAGCAGGAAAAACAATTAAAGTCGGCGATGGTTTTTGAGCTGACCCACGGCAGACCAAAGACGTGATTTGATGCCTCGCCGTTTGAGGCAAGGATTCGGCAAAACTGACAGCTTCCCCTCCAGCGGCGCGGAGGCTACCGCGCCGCCTTCGGCCCTTCGTCCAGCGAGCCAATCTTCGGCAGCAGCGAGCGGAGGGCGCTGGGCGGTTCGCCGGGCTGGAGTTTGATTTCCAGCTCCTCGCCGGCCCGGACGATGCGGACGAGCACGTCATCGGCGGCGGTGAGGAAAAACGAGGCGTCGAGCACGTCTTCGGCGACGGCAATCTTGCGCCCGCCGATCTGGAGCAGCACGTCGCCCGCGCGCAGGCCGGCTTTTTCCGCAGGCGCATCGGGGATGATCTCTTCGATCTGCGCGGTGGACCCGGCCACGGCGTTGTCCGCGGCTTTCACATGCACGCCGATCCAGCCGGGATGGGCCTCGCGGAAGCGGGTGAAATCCATGCGCACTTTTTCCGCGGCCTCGATCGGCAGGGCGAAGGAGGCGCTGCCGCCGTCGAGCATGCTGATGAGCATGCCGACGACTTCGCCTTTCATATTGAGCAGTGGCGCACCGCCTTCGCCGCGCTGGACGGGGAGGTTGGCGCGGATATGCGTCGTGGCAAAATAGCGGTCACCGAGTTTCAAATCGAAACCACCGACGATGCCGAAGGAGGGCGTGAGCGGGAGTTCGCGCGGGTAGCCGAGCGCGATGATCGGTGAGGCGAGCGCGAGGTCGCGGGCCTTGGCGAAAGTGAGGAAGGGCGTCTCGGCGGCGATCTTCAAAAGCGCGATGCCGCTGCGGAGGTCGCTGATGAGCCGCGTGGCGGGATGCCGTTCACCCCGGAAATGCACGATGATCTCCTGCGACTGGCCGCCCACGCTGTAGGAAGTGTAGAGGGTGCCGTTCGGGTCGATGAAGAAGCCGGTGCCGACGACGCGGTCGCGGCCCTCGGTGGCTTCGATGCGGACGACTGCCGCACCGCCTTTTTCAAGAACGGCCAGCACGCGCTGCTGGATCGCGTCCAGCATTTTGCCCGCATCTTCGTCCGCGGAAAAAACCTGCGCTGCGCCGAGGAGCGCGCCGCACACGGCGATGGCGAGATGCCGGCGGCTAGAAATTGAACGCAGACGACGGCTCATAACTCACGGGCCGGGCGTCCATGATGTAACGCGGCTGATGCACCACCGGGGCGAATCCGGGCGGCGTGGTGGAGAGCGCGGGTGCGGCGGGCCGGGGCGCGGCGGCGGAGGCTTGCAGGGAGAGGATTTTTTCCTCGGCGATGGGCGCGGGAATTTTCTCGGCGGCGATGACGGGACTGGCGTGCCCGTCGTTTCCACCCGGCGTCAGCAGCTTGATTGCGCCGACACCGAGGACAAGCACCGCAGCCATCGCCCCGGCATACGAGAGGTGCCCCATGCTGTGCTCGCTGAAAAATGTCTGCACGCGCTCGGCGGCGATTTTCCACAGCGGACGATGCAGCAACTCGGACCGCTGCCGCCGCTGGATGTCGCGCAGGAGCTGGTCGAAGTACTGTGGCGGCGGTTGTTCGTAGCGCTTGAGCCGGAGGAGTGCGGAGAGTTGTTCTTCGGTCATGTGGTCTGCTTCGGATTAGTGGAACTCGGTCAAAAAATTCTGCAATTGGCGGTGCGCGTAGAAGAGCCGCGAGCGAACCGTGCCTTCGGATATGCCAAGGATTTTCGCGATCTCCGCGTGCGGCATTCCCTGGATGTCGAACATGGTCACAACTGCGCGGTGATCGTGGGACAGCTTCTGCATGGCCTCGTTCAACCTCTTTTGCAGCTCGCCCAAATCCGCGTCGCGCACCGGCGTGCTCGCAGCGGTGAGTTCGATGAACTCTTTGTCGTTCTGAATGTTCGCGTCGATGTCATCGAGGCTGAGGTGAAAGCGGCGTCCACGCTTTTTGAGAAAGTTGATCGTCATGTTCACGCCGATGGAGTGCATCCACGTGTAAAAGGACGACTTGCCGCGGAAGCCGGTGATCGAGCGAAACGCCTTCGACCAGATGTCCTGCAGGAGGTCGTTCGTGTCCTCGTGGTTCGAGGTCATGTTATAGACGAGGCCGTAAAGGCGGGAGCTGTACTTCACGATGAGTTCGTCAAACGCCGCCGGGTCGCCGGCCTGGGTGCGGGCGATCAGCTCATCGTCTTGCTTGCGGCTCTGTTCGTCCTGCATTGTGCGGGGTTTGGTAGCAGGCCGCGCGGCGGTTGGGAAAGGTGATTGCACCGGGGCGGGCCAAAGCACCGAGGCTGGGCTGGGAAGGACGGACGCAAAAGACATGCGGGCGAAGAAGACACGCGCGCCGTGCGAATGTTCAAAATCCGCGCGCGGAATTGCCGGCTACTTTTTCTCCACGCGCAGCTTTGCGTAGTACTCGCGCACGCCTTCGACGACGGCATCAGCGTACTCGCGGTAGATGCTGCGGCGCGGTGCGCCTGCGATGGGAAACTCGCCGTCGTAATCGCCCGCCTGCACACGCTCCCAGACGGGCTCGCTGTTCATCACGTACGGTTCGAGAAAGACGACGGGGGCCTGGTAGAGACGGTTCGCGAGGAGATTGCGCGCCCACACGTATTGGCTTGCGCCGATGCGGATGGCGTTGCCGGTGGTGTATTCG
>JANXSB010000160.1 GCA_025352865.1 Chthoniobacter sp.
GGGCACGTCGAGGACGATCGCGCCGTGGTCGCGGGATTCGCGCGCGACGAGACGCGCGGCGGTTTCGGCGACGGAGACGGGCTGGAGTTCCACGTTGCGCCCGCCGATGCCGGCTTTGGAAAAGGAGAGCAGCTCGCTGACCAGCGCGGACATGTGCCGGGCCTCCTCGCGCACATCGGCCACGTAGCCGCGCGCGGTGTCATCGGCGGCGCGGTGTTCGAGGATGCCGAGGGCCATTTCCATACGGGCGAGGGGAGAGCAAAGCTCGTGGGCGATGTCGCCGAGGAAGCGCTTCTGCCCGGTGAAAAATTCGCGCAGGCGCGCGGCCATGTCGTTGAGCGCGGTGGCGAGGCGGCCGAGTTCGTCGGCGCGGGCGCTCTCGACGTGCGTCTCGAAGCGGCCCTGCGCGATGGCTTCCGCCGCGCCCGTCATCTGCCCGAGCGCGCGGGTGATGCCGCGGACGAGCGGCAGCCAGAGCAGCGCGGAGAGCGCGAGCACGACCGCACCGCCGATGAGCCACGGCGTGAAATCGAGGAACAGCCCGCCGCGCAGCGAGGCAGTCGTGAGGACGAGCGTGGTCGGCATCGGCGGACGCGTAAAGCGATCCGGGAGCGGCAGGCGCACGCCGACCCAGTACTGACGCGGCGTGCCGGCGCGGACAATGAATTTCGGAAACGCTCCGCCGAACGCGGGCGGCGGCGGGCCGGGGCGATCCTGCGGCGGACGTTCGCCGGGCGGCGGATCGAAACGCGGGGGGCGATCCAGCGGCGGACCGTCGTCCGGCCCGCGGCGCGGCGAGCCCTGCGGATGCGGACCGTCGCTCACGCGCGCGAGGAATTCCGGCGGCGGCGGCGCGATCTCGCCGGCGAGCATTTTTCCGTCGTTGCGGAAAAGCGCGACGGGCACGTGATACGCCGCCGAGACCCGCGCGAGCGCGGCGGGCCATTCGTTTTGCGGCCGGTCTTTCAACTCATCGGCGACGAGCTGCGCCATGCTTTGCAGCCGCTCGCCCGCGGGGCCGGCGAGCAGCGCATCGAGCCCCGGCCCGAGCTGCGCGCGGATGAAAATCCACGCGGCCACGCCGAGGAAGGCGACGTTCACGAAGAACCACGCGACGATCTTCAGCGAGATGGGAGCGCGCACGCGGCGCACGGCTTTATTCGGCATGGGGATCGATGAGCATGTAGCCGGAGGCGCGCACGGTGCGGATGAAACGCGGCGTCTTCGGATCGTCGCCGAGCTTTTTCCGCAGGGCGGAAATGTGGACGTCGATCGAGCGGTCGAAGACCTCGTAGTCGCGGTCGCGGATTTCCTCGAGCAGATGGTCGCGCGTTTTCACGCGGCCTTTGGCTTTGGCGAGCGAGAGCAGCAGCTCGTACTCGACTGGAGTGAGCGCGAGCGGTGTGTCGCCGAGCACCGCGGTGCGCGGACCGGGGCGGATGCGCAGCTCGGCGATGACGATTTCCTTGTCCGCCACGGTCGCCGGCACTTCGCGCGTGGTGCGGCGCGTCACGGCGCGGATGCGGGCGAGGAGTTCGCGGCTGGAAAAGGTTTTCGGCAAATAATCGTCCGCGCCCATTTCCAGGCCGACGATGCGGTCCGCCTCGTCGCCGCGCGAGGTGAGCATGAGCACGGGCACGTCGCTTTTGTGGCGGATTTGTTTCAGCACCTCGAAGCCGTCGAGCCCCGGCAGCATGAGGTCGAGAATGACCGCGCTCCACACCGCGCCGGTCGCGCGCTCCACGCCCTCGGGGCCGGTGTGGACGGCTTCCACGTCGTAGCCGAGCGGCGCGAGGTAAGCGGCGATCAGGCGGCAGAGCTTGCGGTCGTCGTCGATGACGAGGAGACGCGGGCGGGCGGTGGCGGGCGATGGGTGCATGGGCGGCAGGTGCGGCGAGGATAACCGGGGCACGCCGCGCTGCCTGCGACATTTACACTTCCTTAACAAAATTCCGCTTCCATGCTCATACGGTCTTTACGCAACCGCGCGAGATTGCCGGACATTAAGAACACGCCCGCCTAGATCAATCGCATGAAAACTTCCCGCATCCTTCGCTCATTTCTGCTCGCCGCCGCGCTCACCGGCATGGCTGCGCAAGCCGCCGATCCCGAACCGCAGGCCGGGCCTAGCGCGGCGGATCTCCAAGCGCTCATGAAATTGCTCAACAAGATCGTCGCGCAAGCCGCCGCCACCGAGAACGCCGCGTCCGACGAACCCGAACCCGCACCCACACCGCCTCCAGCTACGGCCACGCCTGCAGCTCCCGCTCCCGCCGGCTGGCAGCCGCATTCCACAGCGCTTCGGACCGGCAGCCTCGGCACGGTCAGCGTGACCGCTTCCGGCGGGCTCAACGGCCACGGCCCCGGCACGCTCACGCGACTGACCGAAGAAGCTTGGCGGCTGCTTTTTCCCGCGAAGCAACCCGGCAACTGAATCTCCCGCAAACCAAAAACCAAAAGACCGCATCCACATGAACAAGAAAGCCCTCATCCTCACGCTCGCGCTGGCCCTGCCCGCGAGCCTCACCATGGCGCAGCGCCCCGGCGGCGGTCCGCCACCACCGCCGCCTCCCGGCGGACTTCCGCCCGGCGCGCCTGCCGGCCAGCAGGGTCAGCCGCAAGGGGGAGGCAATCATCCCCACGGCAACCACCCTCCGAAGAACGGCGGCAATCCTGACCAGCCCGACAAGCCGCCGGTTCCGCCGCTCGTCGAAGCACTCGACGCCGATCACGACGGCATCATTTCCGCCGACGAGATCAAAGCCGCGCCCGACGCGCTCAAGACGCTCGACAAAAACAAGGACGGCAAGTTGACGCCGGATGAATTCCTCGGGCACCTGCCCGGCGGCCCGCCTCCCGGTGGCCCGCAAGGCGGCGGCCCCAATGCCGGCGGCAATGCGAAACCGGCCAACCATGCAGCTCCTGGTCAGAATCCCGGTGGTCCGCAGGGCGGCAATGGCCAGCCGCAGCGTCCGCCGCCACCGCCCCTCGTGACCGCGCTCGATGCCGATGGCGACGGCGTGATTTCCGCCGACGAAATCGCCGACGCTGCCAAGGCGCTCCTGACGCTGGACAAAAACGGCGACGGCCAGCTCGGGCCAGCCGAATACATGGGCCATCCCCCGCACCCACCCCAGGGCGGCAATGGGCCGAAGCCTCCGGGCGGCGGAGCGCCAGCCCAGTAACCGTCCTCGTGAGCGGGCGGAATCTCCGCCCCGCAAACTTCACCCCGCAGCGGCCCTTGCCGCTGCGGGGTTTTGCGTTTTCGCGCGGGCTCAGCGCGCCGCGTAGTAGATGCGGTGCAGGCGCTCGGGCGACGCACCGCAGTGGTAGAGGGCGAGGAGCGCGCCATTCGTGAACGTGGTGCGCCACGGGCCGCGGCGGGTGAAGCGGCGGGCGGAGGAGCGCATCGGCGGATCGAGCAGGCGCGTGGGGCCGGAGCGGCGGAGGCGTTTGGAAAACTCCACGTCCTCCATGAGCGGGATGTCCGCGAAGCCGCCGAGTTTTTGAAAATGCGCGCGGCGGACAAAGACCGACTGGTCGCCGAAGATCGTGCCGCCCCAGTCGTTGAGCCGCCGCGCCCATTTCTCCAGCCAGCGGAGATGCGGGTGGCGCGCGTCGAAGTGCCGGTAGAAGCCGCCGCCGAGGAGCGCGGGGTCGCGCATGGTGGCGTGGAGATTGCCGATGTGCGCGGCGGTGAGTTCGCTGTCGGCGTGATGGAAAAGCAGCACGTCGCCGCGGGCGAGCGCCGCGCCGGCGTTCATCTGCGCGCCGCGGCTGGGCTGTGCGCAATGCGCGACGATGCAGCCCGCAGCGCGCGCGAGGTCGCGGCATTCGTCCGTCTCGGTGGCGTCGGCGACGATGATTTCATCGACGCCCGCGAGCGCCCGCAGCATCGGCAAAACGCGCCCCAGCGCCGCTGCATCGCGCCAGCACGGAATGACCACGCTCAGCGCGCTCCCGTTCACCGCTGATCCTTTTTCAGCAGCTCCGCGCGCCCCGCCTCCAGCCGCGCGCGCTCTTTCGCCGTGAGGCTCGCGAGGCCGGATTTCGCGATCTTGTCGAGCAACGCATCCAGGTCGCTCGCGCTTTCACTTTCCCGCGCGTCGGGCGATGGCAGCACGCGGAACTTCGGCTTGCGCCGGAAAAGTGCGGGCATCGAAAAACCCTCAAATGTACCCGCACGCATCGCGCGGATGTAGCCGAAGGAAACGGCGCACGTCGCCAGGGTGCTCGCGAAACCGATCTGATCGCCTTGGCTCAGGTGGCCCACGGCGGCGAGAAACAGGCAGCCGAGGGCCACGAATTTCATCGGGATTCCGCCCCTCCATTCCACGTTTGGATAGATCGTCGCAAAGGCGATGACGAGCCCAATGGCGAGGTGCATTGATCCATCCAAGTAGCCTCTGAAGCCAGCAAGCCAAAGCAGAGTCACGATCACGACAGGCGTGGCGATGAGCAGCGCGAGAAAACCGAAGTAGCGCGCGCGGCCCAGCTCCTGTTCGCAATCACGGCCAAAACTGTAAAGGAACAGGAGCATGAAGAGGGTGAAAAAATTAACCTGTCCGACGATGAGATAACTCAACCCGCGCCAGACCTGCCCGTGCTGCCAAAACAACTCGGGGACGAACGCGAACATTGCCAGCGCGGTGATCCCACCAAACAGCGCCGACACGACCAGCCCGATGACGAGCGCCGCGACGATGATCGTGGTGCCATAGACGGGCAGATTGCCGATGCGGGTGAGCGGCTGGTTGTCGCGGAAGCGGTTCTCGAAAAACATCGCGCGGAGGAAGTAGCCGGTTTCCTCGCGGGCCGCAAACGTGGAGTGTGCAAGCGTGCGCCTTGCCTTCACCCAGTGCCGTGGTGATGCTCGCCGCCCTATGGCTACACCCACTTTCGGCACCGTCGCTCCCAGCAATCCCATGCTCACCGCGTGGGTCGAAAAAATCCGCGCGCTCGCGCAGCCGGACCGCGTTTTTTGGGCCGATGGCTCGGAGGCGGAAAAGGAATTCCTGCTTGCCGAAGCGGTCGCGTCCGGCGTGCTCACGAAGCTCAACCAGGACAAGCTCCCCGGCTGCTACTATCACCGCTCGAATCCCAACGACGTGGCCCGCGTCGAGCAATGCACCTTCATCTGCACGCCCGCGAAAGACCAGGCCGGACCGACGAACAACTGGGCCACGCCGCGCGAGATGTACGAGAAACTTTACGCCCTGCTCAAAGGCGCGATGGCCGGCCGCACGATGTACGTGGTGCCGTATCTCATGGGCCCGCCCGGCTCGCCGCTGACCAAGGTGGGCGTGGAAATCACCGACTCGATTTATGTCGTGCTGAACATGCGGATCATGTCGCGCATGGGAAAGGTCGCGCTCGATCAACTTGGCGCGGGCGACGACTTCAACCGCGGCGTCCACAGCGTCCTCGACTGCCATCCCGACCGGCGCTTCATCGCGCACTTTCCGCAGGACAACGCGATCATCTCCGTCGGCTCCGGCTACGGCGGCAATGTGCTGCTCGGGAAAAAATGCCTCGCGCTGCGCATCGGCAGCTACCTCGGGCGCGAGCAGGGCTGGATGGCGGAGCACATGCTCATCCTCTGCGTAGAATCGCCGACCGGCGAAAAGACCTACGTGGCCGCGGCGTTCCCCAGCTCCTGCGGCAAGACGAATTTCGCCATGCTCATCCCGCCCGCCGCTTTCCCCGGCTGGAAAATCACGACCATCGGCGACGACATCGCGTGGATGAAACCGGGCGCGGATGGCAAGCTCTACGCGATCAATCCCGAGGCCGGATATTTCGGCGTCGCGCCGGGGACGAACCGCAAATCCAACCCGAACGCGATGGACACGATTTCGCGCGACACCATTTACACCAACGTCGCGCTCACGCCCGACGGCGGCGTGTGGTGGGAAGGCCACGACGACCCCGCGCCGGTGGAATGCCTCGACTGGAAAGGCCAGCCCTGGACGCCCGCCTCGAAGGAAAAAGCCGCGCACCCCAACTCGCGCTTCACCGCGCCGATGGCGAACAACCCCGCCCTCGCCGCCGAGGCCAACGACCCGGCGGGAGTGCCGCTCAGCGCGATCATTTTCGGCGGACGCCGCGCGACCACGATGCCGCTCATTTTCCAATCGTTCAATTGGATCCACGGCGTCTATCTCGGTGCCACGATGGGCAGCGAAATGACCGCCGCCGCCGCCGGCACGCTCGGCCAGGTGCGCCGCGACCCGATGGCCATGCTCCCCTTCTGCGGCTACAACATGGGCGACTACCTCAACCACTGGCTTGGCATCCGCCGCGACCTCACCGACCCGCCGCGCATCTTCCACGTCAACTGGTTCCGCAAAGACGCCGGTGACAAATTCCTCTGGCCCGGTTTCGGCGAAAATTTCCGCGTCCTCAAATGGGTCATCGACCGCACCCGCGGCCGCGCCCGCGCGAGCGAAACGCAGATCGGCTGGATGCCGCGCTACAGCGAGTTCGACTGGACGGACATGGATTTTTCCCGCGAAAAATTCGCCCAGTGCATGCGCATCGACGCCGCCGAATGGCAGCGCGAACTCATCTCGCAGACCGAGCTTTTCCTCACGCTCCACGACCGCCTGCCGAAGGAGCTGATCTTCCAGCGCGAGCTGCTCATCTCGCGGCTGTAAAAAGCACACGCTCCGTCTCTCGCGACAGCGCACTCCCGTCATCCTGAGCGGAGCTTCGGCTTTGCGAAGCGCAGTCGAAGGATCTCTAACTATTTCTGCGGCGCGTCGGCGGTGGACATAGCGACGCACTTCTCCCCAGCCGCTTCCGCCTCGCAGAAATAGTTAGAGGTTTTTCGACTCCGTTCCGGTCGCAACGCCTCCCGAAACTCCGCTCAGAATGACGGGCGTTTTTTTGTCCGCTATCGCGCAACCGCGCACTTTTCCACACCGTGAAAACCCTCCAACAGAACCGTCTTCCGCGGGTTGTCCCCGCGCACTGGTTCCGCTTGAATTGCCGCAGACCATCCACCTTCCACGCCCCTTGAACCCAGGCCCCGCAGCCTCCCGCTCCCATCTCACCGCCGCCTTCGCCGCGCTTCTCGTCGCCGGCGTGGCGCTCGCCGCCGGGCTGGTGTGGTGCCAGCGCACGGAGCACCGCTACGTCCACGAACTCGCCACGGATTTCTCCGACGCGAAACTCCAGGGCGTGGCGCTGCAAAAGGCCGCGTTCGCCGAGGACGACCTGCTGCTGCTCTACGGCAGCTCCGAGCTGGTGAAGGAAATCCCGAACAAGGCGAGCGAGTTTTTCTACGAATACCCGACCGGCTTCCGCGTCTTCGCCGTGGGCAAGCCCGGCACCACCGCGCTCGCCGTTTTGCAAAAGCTCGCCGCCATCGGCCACGGGCTGCGCGGGCGCAAGGTCGCGATCTCCGTGTCGCCGAGTTCCTACTTCGCGGAGAGCGTCGATCCCGGATATTACGCCGGCAATTTCTCCGACCTGCAGGCCACGGAAATCGCCTTCTCCTACGCGCTCAGCCACGAGCTGAAACGCGACGTCGCGCGCCGCATGCTCGCGTATCCGAAGACGCTCGAAGACGACTGGCTCCTGCACTTCGCCCTCGCGCGGCTCGCGCATGACTCGCCCCTCGACCACGCGCTCTACACCGCACTCCTCCCGCTCGGAAAACTCCAGTGCTGGATCGGCCGCGCGCAGGATCACTTCGAGGCCGCCATGCACATCGTGGATGCGCAGATTCGCGAGGACGCCGCGGAGCACCCCGGCGCGAAAAAGCTGAACTGGGACGAGACTTTCAAACGCGCCGAAGTCATCGCGAAAACCATGCGTGCGAAGGCGAAAAAATCCCCCGCGCCCGCGCTCGTGAAACGCCCGCACGGCTCGCGCGACAAAGCCTTTCTCCAAACGCTCGCGCACGCCGACGAATGGTCCGACTGCGAACTCCTCCTCCGCGCGCTCCGCGAACTGCACGGCAAGCCTCTGCTCCTCAGCATGCCGGTGCATGGCCCCGATCTCGAAGCCACCGGCGTCTCCGCCGAGGCACGCCACGCCTACCTCGCGCGGCTGCAGGAGCTCTCCACCAAATACCGCGCGCCGCTCGTCTATTACGGTCAGCACGAGGAAGACCCGAATTTTTTCTACGACAACCTCGACCACCTTGGCGCGAAAGGCTGGGTGTATTACAACCAGACGCTCGACGATTTCTACCACGAGCGCCTGCCCAATCCCTGACCGCCTATGACCCCCGCCGAATCCACCGAAAAGATCCTCACCGTCCTCACCGAAATCGCCGAGACCGATGAAGTCCGCACTAATCCCGACCTCGCGCTTTTCGATCTGCAAGTCCTCGACTCGATGAAAACCGTCCAGCTCATCGTCGCCATCGGCCAGGAAATCGGCGTCGAGGTTTCGCCTGCGGAATTCGACCGCGAAGCCTGGGCCACTCCGCGGAAAATCGTGGACGACGTGCTCCGCCGCCTCGCCGCGTGAAGACCGTCGGCGCATGGCTGGAGGCTCATCCGCGGACGCGCACCGCGCTCCTCGCGCTCTACTATCTCGCGATCATCGCCGGTCTCATCGCCATCTACGGGCGCGGCGATTTCTCCACGCCGCCGTTCGTTTACCAGGAGTTTTGAAAGCGTGGATCTGATCGCGCAAATCGACCGCTGGGGCCATCTCACGCCGGACAAAGCCGCGCACCTCAGCGGCGAGCGCGTGCTCACGTACGGCGAGCTGCTCACGCGCTCGAACACCGTCGCCGCGTGGCTCGACGCCGAGCTGGGTGAAAGCCGCGCGCCCATCGCCGTCCACGGGCACAAGGAGCCCGAGATGCTCGTCGCCTTTCTCGGCGCGGTGAAAAGTGGACGGCCCTACGTCCCCATCGACATTTCCATTCCCACGCAGCGCGTCGAGCGCATCGTCGCGAATGCCGGCGCGGCCCTCACGCTCACGCCCGCGCGCGTCGATGCCATCGTCGCCGAAGGCCGCACCTACCTGCCGCGCCAAGCCGCGAGCGGCGATCCGTTTTACATCCTCTTCACCAGCGGCAGCACCGGCGAACCGAAAGGCGTCATCGTCACCCACGCGAACCTCAGCCACTTCGTCTCGTGGATGCTCGCCGAGCAGCACTTCGCCACCGGCGAGGAAACCTTTCTCAACCAAGCGCCGTTCTCCTTCGACCTCTCGGTCATGGATCTTTACCTCAGCCTCGTCACCGGCGGCACACTCTTCAGCATCACGAAAGATCACGTCGCCAATTTGAAATCGCTTTACGAAGCGTTCCGCGTCTCGGGCCTCACCACCTGGGTTTCCACGCCGTCCTTTGCGCAGATGTGCATGATCGAGCGCAGCTTCACCGAGACGATGATCCCGACGCTCCGCCGGTTCCTTTTCTGCGGCGAAACGCTCGCGCCGGAAACCGCATCGCAACTGCTCGAACGCTTCCCGCAGGCCGAGGTCTGGAACACCTACGGCCCGACCGAAGCGACCGTCGCCACGACCTCCGTCCGCATCACGCGCGAGGTGGTGAAAAAATGGTCGCCCCTGCCTGTCGGCGCGGCGATGCCCGGCACGCGCGTCGTCATCCTCGATGAGAAAATGGAGCGCGTGAGCGAGGGCGAGCGCGGGGAAGTTGTCATCGCCGGCCCGAATGTCAGCCCCGGCTATCTCGGGCGCGACGACCTCACGGCGAAAGCGTTCTTCACGCTCGATGGCGCGCGCGCCTACCGCACCGGCGACTGGGGCCGCGAGCGCGAGACGCAGATTTTTTTCGAGGGCCGCATGGACAGCCAGGTGAAGGTCAACGGCTACCGCATCGAACTCGGCGACCTCGAAGCCAATCTCCGCGCGCTCCCCGAAATCGCCGACGCCGTCGTGCTGCCCGTGGAAAAGCAGGGGCGCATCGACGCGCTCGCCGCCATCGTCGTCCTCGCCGTGGAAAAAACCGGCAGCGACTTCGCCTTCACCGCGCAGCTCAAAGCGCGCCTCGGCGAGCGCCTCCCCGCCTACATGATCCCGCGGAAATTTCTCTACGTGGACGCCTTTCCCATGACCGCCAACGGCAAGGCCGACCGCCGCAAGCTCGCGGAACTTTTGGGATGATTCCCTTCGGCGATTTCCCGTTCTTCGGCCTGCTGCTCTACGCGGTCATCCCGACGATTCTCCTCGGTCTCCTCGGCCGCACCGGGCGCTGGTGGACGCTGCTCGTCACGCTCGGCGTCCTCGGCCTGCAATTCAGCAACGACCTCCTCGTGCGCCCCGGCTTCGAGCTGCGCGAGATCTGGATCGTCCTCGGCTACGCGGCCTTCGAGGGCGTGGTCGCGCTCGCTTTTCTCCGCTGGAAAACGCGCGCCACCTTCTACGCCGCGCTCGCGCTCACGCTGCTCCCGCTCGTCGCAGCAAAGGTGCTGCCCTTCCTCACCGCCGAAACCGCGTTCGGCTTTCTCGGCATTTCCTACGTCACCTTTCGCGCGCTCGATGTCGTCTTCAGCATCCACGACGGCGTCGTGAAAACGCTTCCGCCTACGCAGTACTTCGCGTTCCTCTTTTTCTTCCCAGCCGTCTCCTCCGGCCCCATCGACCGCTACCGCCGCTTCGGCCAGGACTGGCTGAAGACCCGCACCCGCACAGAGTTTCTCGACGATCTCGATTTTTCCATCGCCCGCATCTTCCGCGGTTTTTTGTACAAATTCATCCTCGCCGCACTCATCCACGCGCACTGGGTCGGCCCCGCCGCGAAAATCTCCGGCCCGCTCGCCAAGCTGAGCCTGATGTATGCGGAGACGTTCTATCTGTTCTTCGACTTCGCCGGCTACAGCGCCTTCGCCATCGGCTTCAGTCGGCTCTTCGGCATCCGCACGCCGGAGAATTTCAACCTGCCTTTTCTCTCGCAAAACATCCGCGATTTCTGGACGCGCTGGCACATCAGCCTCTCCGCGTGGTTCCGCGATCATGTCCACATGCGCTTCATGCTCGCAGCGGTGAAAGGTAAATGGTTCACCGGCAAACACACCGCCAACTATCTTGGCCTCTGCTTCACCTTCGGCCTCATGGGCCTGTGGCACGGACTCGAACTGCGCTACATCCTCTACGGTGCCTACCATGCCGCGCTGCTCTGCGGATACGACTGGTTTTCCCGCTGGAACAAAACCGCGCGCCTTTGGGGCAGCGGCCCCGCGTGGCGCATCGTGAATATCGTCGTCACGTTTCACGCGTTCGCTTTCGGCATCATGCTCTTCAACGGCCACCTCACGCCGCGCGTCCCACCGCGCCGCGAGGAGACCGTGGAAACGTGCGACTGCCACACCATCACCGGCGTCGCGTGGGACCGCGCGAAGCCCGGCGAAGCGCTCCAGGTGGACATCTACGTGGACTACGCGTGGGTCGCGCGAGTGAAAGCCGATCAGTTCCGCGAAGACCTCCAGGAGCGCGGCATGGGCGA
>JANXSB010000213.1 GCA_025352865.1 Chthoniobacter sp.
CGTAGAGATTGTCGAACTTCGACTTGGTCACCGAGTCATTCACGTTGAACGCCGGGATGAGCAGCTTGCCCTGCTCGTGGAGCTTGTAGAGGCGATGCACGCCGGTCGTAGTCTCCTCGGAGACGCCGCGCCAGTCCTTCACGATCTCGTGGAAGATGAATGGGCTTTCCGCGTGGATTTTCTTGAGCAGATCCTTGATGACCTTCTCCTCGTGCGATCCAGACTCGCTGTTCACCCAGTCGTCGCCGTCTTCGAGTTCGTAGCCTTTGTGGATGAAAAGGGTCACGTCGCCGCCGTCATCGACCACAAGCTGTGGGCCTTTGCCCTCATTGTTCACGATGGCCCTCCAAGTGCAGTCCCAATACTCCTCCAGGCTCTCGCCCTTCCACGCAAAGACTGGCACGCCGGTGACGGCAATGGCCGCGGCGGCTTGATCCTGCGTGGAGAAAATGTTGCACGAAGCCCAGCGCACATCCGCGCCGAGCGCGACGAGCGTCTCGATGAGCACCGCCGTCTGGATGGTCATGTGCAGCGAGCCGGTGATGCGCACGCCTTTCAGCGGCAGGCCCGGCGCGTATTGTTTGCGGATGGAAACCAGGCCGGGCATCTCCTGCTCGGCGATCTCGATTTCCTTGCGGCCCCAGTCGGCGAGCTTGATGTCGGCGACTTTGTAGTCGGTGAATTTGGTGGTCAGTGTCGTGGTGCTCATTGGTGATTATTTGAAGGTTTGTGAAAGCAGAACGCCGCCGCGAAGCAGGCAGACGCATCTTCCAATCTTGATGGGATGATGCGTTATGAAACCCCTCCGTCAACCGGAAAGATCGTCTGCCGGGAAGTGCGGTGATCCTTTTCCTCGCGGAATCTCGCATGAGTCGTTGAAATGAATACGCCCATGCCTTCCCTGTCTCCGCCGCCACCGCGTCAGGTCGGACGCAGCCGTTGGGAGTGAAGCATTCGTGGATTCGGCTAAGAATCCCAACTTCACAACCTTGTCTGCACGAGCCACACACTTTACCGATGAAATGCCCGCTCGTCATTCCGCTGTTCGCGCTCCTTTCTCTTTCACCACTCCACGCCGAGCCAGTCAGCGCGGAAATCCAGCCCCTCGCCGCCCTCTGCCGGCGCGTCGTGGAAGCCACTGGAACTTTGGGAGAGCCGCTGAGTAATGAGCAACGATCCGCTTTGGAAAAAGCCATCGCGCTGCCCGACACCGCTGAGTCCGCGGCCAAAATTCAGGAGGCATTCGATGCGCGGACGTTGTTTGTCGTGACCATCAATCCTGAGATGCGCGTGAAAGCAGTGCAGGGCCCGGCGAAGGCCGAGCTGGTGGAGCAAGGCTGGCGGCTCTTCCTCGTGAAAGTCATCAATGAAGCCGGCACCACCGCACCACTTGCCGTGACGAGTCCGCAAGCCGCGCGCTCCTTTGTCCTGAGCAGCCACACGCCGGATTCCGAACTCTCCAATCGCGAACGCTGGCTCGACTTCGAACTCTACGACAAGCCCCCGATGCGCGGCACGTTGAGTGGAGCGAAGGTGGATTACGCATTGATCTCCATCTACAGCCGCGATGCGGGGAAGCTTGAAGGACGTTTCACCTTTGATGTCGGACAGGGCACGCAGGACCTCGGCTTTCGCAGCGATTGTGATGTGCTCTTTCAATCGCTGCCCGCCCGCGAGCTGACGCTTCACGTGAAGGACGAGAAAGGACAGCCCTGCATGGCGAGCTTTATCATTCACGATCCGTTGGGGCGGGTTTATCCTGCGCAGACCAAACGCCTCGCGCCGGACTTTTGGTTTCAGCCACAGGTCTATCGCACGGAGGGTGAGAAAATCCGGCTGCCGGACGGACATTTCACCGTATTTTTTTCGCGCGGCCCGGAATCCATCCTGGAAAAGCGTGAGATCGACGTGAACGGCAACCTCAAGGAGCTGAACTTTCAGGTGAAACGCTGGATTGACGCCGCGGCCTTCGGCTGGATCAGCAGCGATCATCACATTCACGCCGCCGGTTGCCGCCACTACTCGCAGCCCACCCAGGGAGTGCTGGCCTCTGACATGGCGCGGCATTGTCAGGGTGAGGATCTAAGGATCGGCGCAAACCTCACCTGGGGCCCCTGCTTTGATTTCCAGAAACAATTTTTTACCGGCAAGGAGGACGTCACTTCGCAGTGGCCCTACCTGCTCCGCTACGACATCGAAGTCAGCGGCTTTGGCTCGCAGGCATCGGGTCACCTTTGCCTGCTCGGTCTAAAGGAACAGATGTATCCCGGCGGCGACTCCACCTCGCACTGGCCCACGCTCGGCCTCAACACGCTCCGCTGGGCGAAAAAACAGGGCGCAGTGTGCGGGCCAGCGCACAGCGGCAATGGTCTGCGCATGCCGGATGACCAGCTCCCCGGCTACGCCATTCCGCCGTTTGACGGCATCGGCGCGAATGAAATGATCATGGACATCACGCACGAGGTGCCCGGCCCGGATGGCAAGCTCGTGCCGGCGATTGATTTCATGAGCACCGCAGACACTCCCGCGACGTGGGAGCTCAACTTTTGGTATCACACCCTCAACGCCGGCTATCGCCCACGCATCAGCGGCGAGACTGATTTTCCCTGCATCACCGGCGAACGGGTGGGCCTTGGCCGCGGCTATATGAAGCTGGCCGGGCACTACACCTACCTGGATTGGTGCAACGCCATTCACGATGGTCGCGGTTACGTCGGCGATGGGCTTTCGCATTTGATCGATTTCAAAGTGAACAATGTCGCCGTCGGAGAACCCGCCGCAGCCGGACAGCCTCCGAGCGAGCTGCGCCTCAAGGAACCAGGCACCATCGAGATCACCGCCAAAGTCGGCGCGATGCTCCCCGTGCAGCCCATGCCCACCGTGCATCGGCTCGGTTCCGTCGTCGCGACGTTTGGCCAGCCGCTCACCGACCTCGGCTTCCCCACCCGCCTGCCCGACTGGCATCTCGAAAAAGCGCGCATCGGCAGCAGCCGCGAGGTTCCCGTCGAGGTCATCGTCAATGGCATCGCCGTCGCCAAACAAACCATCCTCGCCGACGGCACCCTGCGCGACATGAAGTTCAGCATCCCCGTGACTAAGAGCAGTTGGGTTGCCCTGCGCATCCTCCCCAGCTCGCACACCAATCCTGTCTTTGTGGTCATCGGCGACAAACCCATCCGCGCCTCCAAGCGTAGCCTCGAGTGGTGTCTAAGATGCGTGGACACCTGTTGGGCGCAAAAAGAAAAAACCTACGCCCCCGCCGAGCTGGCCGAGGCCCGCACCGCCTACGACCACGCCCGCGAAGCCTACCACACACGTCTCGCAGAGGCAGAGGGCGAGTAATAACGGCTGCGAAAAGCGCGAAGACAGCGCCGATGTAGTTGCCCTGCTAGCAGCTTGAGTGATGCGGTGAAGCAAGGTGATCCGCTCGCTTTCTGCCACGTCGTGAAGGACAGGTTTCGAGACCAAAAAATGCGCTCCCATCGCGTACCAGGGTCGCGGCAGCGGAATTCATCATTTACTCAACAGGCGGAGGTTTTTGATCGAGATTGATTTCCTTAATCATGACCCCGTCGCCTGCCACCTCCATCTGGCCAACCACTTCTACACCGTCCACTTTCAGATCAAATTTGGAGAGTTGACTCGGGGCCTGTCGGAAGTTCCACCACACGAAAGGAACCAACACCATGAGTCCACTGCTGCTCAAAGAAATCGCTCCACGTCTCCGGTCCTTCATCCCGCGAGTCGTCATGCCGGTCGGAGCCGAGGATAGTGAAGAACTGGTCCAGGACGCCCTCTACTCGGCTGCCCGGATGCTCGACAGCGTCGAGCGGGCGGGGAAAAAAGTCACCGCCGGGAACATCGCCTACTACGCGATTCCCCACATGAAGAGCGGTCGGCGCGGCAGCAGTTGCGGAAGAACTGACGCCCTCGCCTCGACCACCCAACTCGACGCGAAAAGCAGCCTCCACTCGATGCAGGAGGAGGTTGGCTATGATCCCGAGACCGACGAGGCCATCACCCTCGACGATTTGCTCGCCTCGGAACGGGAAGATCCCGCCATGACCGACGCCCGTGACCTCGATTGGGAGCAATTCCTCGCCACCCACGACTATCGCGCGAGCTAATGATATAGACGTTGTGCGCCGAGTAGGTGCTCTAAGAAATCGATCCGCGCGGTGCTGTAGTGAACGTGATGAGACTCTCCCCGAACACCGGTTATCGTCCGCGGCGTTCAGCGCTCGTCGGCTGTGCGCTCGCGCTGCTTGGGGCCGGCGCGGCGTGTGCGACGCCATCGAACAAGGCGGCGCTGGAAAGGTATTACGACAAGTTTCTCGGAAAGGAATTGAATCGCTGCACAACCTGCCATTTGCCAAGCGCGGTGAAAGATCCGCAAAGCCTAGATGACTTTCCGCACAATCCTTTTGGCGACCGGCTGAGAGTGCTCGGCGAAGAGTTGAGCAAGGCCGGAAAGCGCAAGGACATCGCCACGCGGCTGGCGCTGGTCGCGCACGAAGACAGCGACGGCGATGGCATCGACAACGAAACCGAACTGCTGGCGGGCGGAAATCCGGGCGATGCGAAGCTGACGCCGACGGCTGAGCAACTCGCGGAGATGCGGACGCGCCGCGCGGAGTTCGGCAAGTTCATGGCGTCGTATCGGTGGCAGCCTTTTGAGCGTGTGCTGCGTCCTCCCATTCCGAATGTGAAGAACGCCGACTGGGTGCGCACGCCGGTCGATTCGTTCATCGCTGCGGAGCATGAAGAGCGCGGACTGACGCCGCGTCCGAGCGCGCCGAAATCCATCCTGCTGCGGCGCGTGTATCTCGATTTGATCGGACTGTCGCCAACGCCAGAGGAGCAGCGTGCATTCGAGGAGGATCACGCGTCGGATGCCTACGAAAAGGTCGTGGACCGCCTGCTCGCGGACCCGCGCCACGGTGAGCGGTGGGGCCGGCACTGGATGGATATTTGGCGTTACAGCGATTGGGCGGGCTGGACGGATGGAAAGCAGGTGCGCGACAGCCAGCGGCACATCTGGCGCTGGCGCGATTGGATCGTGGAATCGCTCAACGCGGATCGCGGGTATGACCGGATGGCGACGGAGATGCTCGCCGCCGATGAGCTTGCGCCCGGCGATCCAGATGCCTTGCGGGCCACCGGATTCCTCGTGCGGAATTACAAAATGCTGAGCCGCGAGCAGTGGATGGAGGACACGGTGAAGCACACCGCGCAGGCTTTTCTCGGGATCACTCTAGGCTGCGCGAAGTGCCACGATCATCGCACCGATCCGATTTCGCAGGCCGAATACTATCAGGTGCGCGCGGTCTTCGAGCCGCATCAGATTCGCACCGATCGCGTGCCGGGTGAACTGGATCGCGAGAAGGATGGCCTGCCCCGTGCCTATGACATCGACAAGGAAGCGCCGACCTATTTCCTCATTCGCGGCGACGAACGTAAGCCGGACAAGGATCGCGCGATGCAGCCGGCCGTGCCGCGGGCGCTATGCGGCGATAAGCTGAAACCGGCTCTCGAAATCGTGCCGGTGAAACTTCCGAGGGAAGCGGCTTCGCCGGACAAACGGGAGTTTGTGATCAAGGACACGGTGACCGTGAGCGAGCAGGCTCTCGCGAAAACTCGCGAGGCGCTGGCGACTGCAAAACCCGAGCAGGTGAAACTACGCGAACTCGAGTTGGCGATTGCCGATGTGAAACACGCCGCGCTATTGGCCGAGCTGCGTGCGGAACAGTTGGAGGATCAGGGAAAGAAAGACGCCGACGAATGGAAGGACGCCGCGAAGGAGGCGACGCTCAAACAGTGCAATGTCGCGCTGTGCGAAGCGCGGCTCGCTTTGCACACCGCAGCGTTGGCGCAGGCCGACGCGCAGCGGGTTCTCGACGAACTTCCGCCGCCGACCGAGGCGGAGATCGCCGATCCGAATCGGGCGCAGCGCGACAAGGCCGGGGCCGCGGCCAAGAAAGCCGCCGAAGCTGCGCAAGCGCTCGCCAAGGCAGAGGAGCAGGCAAAGGCGGAGCCGACGACCGCCTTCAAGCCCCGCCCGAAGGACGACTATCCGGCGGTCAGCACCGGACGCAGGCTAGCGTTCGCGAAGTGGCTCACCGATGCGGACAACCCGCTGACCGCGCGCGTCGCGATGAACCACATTTGGCTGCGCCATTTCGGACGCGGCATCGTCGCGACGCCGGAGAATTTCGGGACCAACGGCGCGCGTCCTTCGCATCCGGCGCTGCTCGACTGGCTCGCCGCGGAGTTCATGGAGGGCGGTTGGAAAATGAAGGCGATGCACCGGATGCTCGTGACGAGCAGCACCTACCGGATGGCCTCCACGCCGGACGAAGCGGATGCGAAAGCCGATGCCGACGACCTCGATCTTTGGCGAATGCCGGCGCGGCGAATGGAGGCGGAACTGGTGCGCGATAATCTGCTCTACGTCTGCGGCAATCTTGATCTCACACCGGGCGGCCCCGACATCGACCATATGCAGGGCCTCACCTCGAAACGGCGGAGCATCTACCTGCGCACCGCGCCGGAGAAGGAGGTCGAGTTTCTGAAAATCTTCGACGGCCCGAGCGTGAACGAATGCTATCAGCGGCATCCAACCGTCATGCCGCAGCAGTCGCTGGCGCTTGCAAACAGCGAACTGACGCGGGCGCAGTCGAAGCTGCTGGCGAAGCGGCTCACCGACGAAACGGCGGGCAGCGATGAGGCGTTTGTCCGCGGCGCATTCGAGCGAGTGCTCGCCCGCGCGCCGACGGCGGAGGAGGTGAAGACATGTCTCGGATTCCTGAAAGCGAATGCGCCGCCCGATGCCGCGCGTTTGCGCGAGAACCTCATTTTGGTGCTCTTCAATCACAACGACTTCGTCTCCATTCGATAGCCCATGCCTTCCGAAAACCACCCGCATCGCTGCGCCGGAGTCACGAGGCGCTCATTCCTCGCCGACACCGGCATGGGATTCACCGGCCTCGTGCTCGGCTCGATGCTTTTTCGCGACAGCACCGCGCGGGCGGAAAGTGCCTGGCGACCGCCGGATGGACTCCCGCATTTCCCACCGAAGGCGAAGTCGGTAATCTGGATTTTCCTGTGCGGCGGAGTGAGCCATCTCGAAAGCTTCGACGTGAAGCCCGCGCTCAATCAATACGCCGGCAAGTCGATCGAGGAGACGCCGTTCAAGGATGTCTTCGCGACGGCGGACAAGAACATCGTCGGGGCAAATCCCGCGCACGGAAATCGCAAGGTCATCATGCCGCTGCAGACCGGCTACAAAGCCCACGGCCAAAGCGGCCTCGTGGTAGGCGATTGGTTTCAGAACATCGGCTCGTGCGCGGATGATCTCGCCGTCGTGCGCTCGCTGTGGACGATTCACAACGACCACGGCGCGCAGCTCACTTGGCATACGGGGCGGCATCCGCGGGAGCTGAATCACCCGACGATCGGCGCGTGGGTGACCTACGGCCTCGGCACGCTGAATCAAAATCTTCCGGAATATGTCGTGCTTGGCGTGCCGACCGGCGATTGCTGCGGCGGCGCGTTCACCCACGGCGCGGCGTATCTCGGGCCGGAATACTCCGGCGTACGACTCGGCGGTGATCCGCAGAAACCGCTCCCGTTCATTCGCCCCGCCGACGCTGCGACCACGGCGGAGGAGCAGTTGCAGAACCTCAGCCTGCTCGGAAAGCTGAACTCTCTGGCTGGCATCGATTATCCCGACGATCAGGAACTGCGCGCGCGCATCAAGTCCTACGAACTGGCGTTCCAAATGCAGACTTCGATTCCCGAAGTCATGCAGCTTGAGAAAGAGAGTGCGGAAACCAGGGCGCTGTATGGGATGGACAAGCCGGAGACCAAAGGCTTCGCCGAGAAATGCCTCGTCGCGCGCAAGCTCGTCGAGCGCGGCGTGCGCTTTGTGCAGCTCTTTCACGGCGGCGGTGGCGGTGGCGAATGGGATGCACACGCGGACATCAAGGCCAATCACGGAAAGCTCGCAAACCAAGTGGATCAGCCGATCGCGGGCCTGCTCAAAGATCTGAAACAACGGGGACTGCTCGACGATACGCTCGTGGTTTTCGGCACGGAATTCGGACGCACTCCCGGAGCCGAGGGAACCGGTCGTGATCACCATCCTCAGGGCTTTTCAGCTTGGCTGGCGGGTGGCGGCATCAAAGGCGGCGTGGCGCATGGTGCCACGGACGAACTGGGCTTCCATGCCGTCGAGCATCGGCACTACGTCACGGACATCCACGCCACGGTGTTGCAACTTATGGGCCTCGATTCCATGCGACTCGAAATCCCCGGACGCAAACGCCTCGAGATCGACCACGGCGAGGCGATCCGCGAGATCATCGCGTAGATCGAATTGCGGAACACGCGCGCTACATCTCGAGCGCGCGACAAAACTCGCCGGGCCTGTGTCCGTCACAGTGACGATGCTTCCCGTGCCCGGTGACGCTCGCCGCGAGCACGGACCATGGTGCGGGGGCAGGTTTGCGCCCTCACCTAGGCGGACACCGTGTACGGCACAGAGACAAACACCGGGTAAAAAGTCTAATTCCGCTTCCCTCGTGCGGGTCCATTCAATGTGTGGTTTTCCCTGAAGCAAGTGATCCGGTCGCTTTCTGCTATCGAGACAAAACAATGCGCTCCCATCGCGTACCAGGGTCGCGGCAGCGGAACTCATCACCTACTCAACAGCGGAGGTTTTTGATCGAGATTGATTTCCTTAATCATGACCCCGTCGCCTGCCACCTCCAGCTGGCCAACCACTTCTACACCGTCCACTTTCAGATCAAATTTGGAGAGTTGATCCGGGGCCTGTCGGAAGTTGGATGCCACCACCAGCACGTAGCGGGAGCCGTTCTTGCGGATGGTGCGAGTCATGCATGCCACGCGCGTGCGCAGGTCTTCGCGGTTGTTTCCATCGGCGATGCAAAACGGCATGCGCGCACAATAGTCGCCATCCTTTTTGACGTATTCCGCCTGACCGAAGTCGCCTCCCTTCAGATCCGGATACCGGAGATACGTTTCCTCAAAAACGTGAAGGATGGGATGGTATTTGGGATCAAAGTATTCCGCAAAACCGGCCATCGTCTCCAAGCCCCGGACAATGGCCGCTTGCTCATCCATCAGGCGGTGATCGATTGGGTTATCGGCCTT
>JANXSB010000255.1 GCA_025352865.1 Chthoniobacter sp.
CCGCAGGAAGCCTTCATCGCTGTGCTGAAAACGAACTGATGAAAGCGTTCGCCGCCCTCACGTTCGCGCTGCTCCTCGCCGGCTGCGCCAAAGACAACGAAGACCGCGCCTTTTTCAACGACGGCTGGATGAAACCCGAGGAGGCCGCCAACCGCCGGATGTACGGCCCGCGCACGCCGGTCACGCCGGAAAAATCGAGCGAGCCCGCCGCGCGCTGAGGGACGGTGCAATCCCGCGGAGCGGGTCGGCTTTCTGACGAGGGATTCCATCGCAGGACGGTGTGAAGATCCGTGGCGAACCGGTCAGGAAAAGTATGCAATCTGCACGTTTTGCTGCCTTGCTCCGTCGCTGGCATCGAATTGGCTAATATCAGAATTAGTATGAAGCGATCCCTTCACCAGCGCCCGGCCTTTTCTTCCACCCTCGCAGCGGGTGCCTGCACCGCGTGGAGCACGGGCGGAACCCACGGCGTCTGAGCACCCCGCACCCGGATGATCGCACTTTTGCTCCGACAGATGGATTATCTGCTCCTCGCCGCGGGGACGCTGCTGCTCTTTGGCTGTCTCCACCGCTGGCTGTGGCGTGGGCGGCTGACGGGCGCGGTGGCGCCGCTCACTTGGCTGCTCGTGCTCACGGCGCTGGGGAGCGGCTGGTTCTTTGTCGAGGGCGCGGCCCGGCAGGAGCAGGAGCGGATGGAGCGGATGGTGGCCGGCTATGCGCCGACTTACGCGCAGGAGATGGGGCTGATGGGGCATCAGGAAATCACCCCGGAGACTTCACCCGACGATCCCCGCTACTGGCGGATGATCAAGGCGGAGAAGCGCTGGCTGGCCGCGAATCCCTCGATCAAGGAAATCCACACCTTTCGCAAGCTGCCGGATGGCCGTATCGCGCTCCTCGTCGATTCGGAGACTGACGGAGATCGCGGGCCGCGCATCGGGATCGGCGAAATTTATGGCGGCGATCTGGCGTCTTTCGTGGAAAAGGCGCTGGGCGGAAAATCCGTTTTTATGCAGGAAGCCGACACGGATCACCGGGGAGTCAGGGTGAGCGCGGTGGTGCCCATACGCAATTTTCGCGGCGATGTGGAGGCGGCGCTCGGCGTGGACTTCGATGCCACAACTTGGATCGCAGTGACGAAACGCACCCGGCTCACGACCATCGGCTACCTCGCCACATTCCTGCTCGTGATCGCCGTGAGCAGCGGGCTGCTCGCGCACCAGAATGCGACGCGCGGCTTGCAGATGCAGCTCGGCGAACAGGAGGGCATGCGCAGCGAAAAGCAGAAGCTCGAAACGCTGATCAACTGCATCGACGGCATCGTCTGGGAGGCCGATGCGCGGACGTTCGATTTCACTTTTGTCAGTCAGCAGTGCGAAGGCCTGCTCGGCTACCCGCAGAAAGACTGGATGACGGAAAAGGGCTTTTGGAAATCCAAGCTGCACTCCGCGGATCTGTGGGCCTGCGATCACTGCGCGCGGATGGTCGCGGGCAAGGTGCCGTATGCCTACGAATACCGCATGCTTGCCGCCGATGGGCGCACCGTCTGGATCCGCGAGAGCGCGGCGGTACTGCTCGACGCAGTCGGGGAGCCGCTGCTGGTGCGCGGGGTTTTCCACGACATCACCGCGCAGAAGCGCGCGGCGACGGAACTCGAACAGGCGAACGCGAGCCTCGTGGATAGCTCGCGCTACGCGGGCATGGCAGAGGTGGCGACTGGCGTGCTGCACAATGTCGGCAACGTCCTCAACAGCGTGAACATCTCGGGCACCGTGATCAGCGAGCGGCTGCGCAACTCGAAGACGATCGAGCTGGGGAAAGTCGCGGGCCTGCTCGCGCTCCAGGCGGCGGACTTCGCCGGTTTCGTCGCCCGCGATCCGCGCGGGCCGCACATCCCGGAGCTGATCTCGCGCGTGGCGGACGCGCTCCGGGCGGAGCACGCCGATCTGCTGGAGGAGGTGGATTCGATCACGCGCAATATCGCGCACATCAAGGAAATCGTCTCGATGCAGCAGGGCTTCGCGAGGGGCGCGGGGATCGTCGAGCCGCTGGCCATCCAGACGCTGGTGGACGACGCGCTCAAGATTAATTCCATCTCGCTCGCCCGGCACCGCATCA